>JACQGJ010000692.1 GCA_016199605.1 Armatimonadota bacterium
GTCGATCTTTCGGCGAAGATGATTGAGTTGGCGCGCGCCGAGGAAGAACGAGAACCTCTTGGCATCCGCTACGAGGTGGCGTCGATGAGCGATCTGTCGGTGTTCGCAGGTGCAACCTTCGATGCGGTCGTGTCCACGATGGCGTTGATGGACTGCGCCGACTACGCGGGATCGATCAAGGAGTTCTGGCGGGTACTGCGTCCCGGCGGCTTACTGGCCTTCAGCTTCTGCCATCCGTGCTTCACCTACTCCATCCGCAATTGGGACTACAACGAAGATGGGGAAGCCGTCGGAGTTCGATTGGGAGACTACTTCGCCGAGAATATCGATGAACAACGCTGGAAGTTCGGTGCGGCGATGGACGTTGAAGAGGTGGAGCCGTTCACCGTCCTCTACTTTAATCGCACGCTGTCGAACTTCATCAACCCCCTCTGCGACTCGGGGTTCCACCTCGAAGCCCTCCACGAGCCTCGCCCGACCGAAGAAGCCTGCCGTATCCGTCCGCGACTTCGCCAGCACCGCCTTATTCCGCAGACGTTGTGCGTGAAGGCTCACAAAGCCGCACAGTGACGAGAGGACACAATGCCAGAGGTGATCAAAAGGATTGCCGAACCACCCGGCATGGCATAGGGGACGGGTCTCGGAAGTGTCGGCGAGGAGGCTGTGTCGAAGATGAGGTAAGGTGAGGTAAAAGAAACGCAAATGCGGGTGTTCCTGTCAGGAGTCAGTTGCGTCGGTAAGACTACCATTGGCTCGAAACTGGCTGGTCTGCTCGGATGTCTTTTTTACGATCTCGACCGTGAGATTGAGGTGTTCTTTGGCGTCTCCATAGAAAGACTGCAAAGTCGGTTCCTGACGATGCATTCCTTACGCGATGAAGCCGCGAAAGTACTGGCGCGGCTCCTGGCCGCACCAGAAGGACAGAAATGCGTGGTCGCATTACCACCCAGCGGGCTTATGGGTGGATACTGGCGCGTGGTGAAGAAGCAGGGCGGGACCATCGTCGTCCTCACGGACACGCCGGAAAACATTCTGCAAAGAATCACTTTCTACGATATCGACTCGCATCCCGTCCGGAAATGGCTCACTCCACAAGAGAAGGTCCTTCACTTAAGGGAGATCAGGAAGGACATCACATACTTCCGAAAATCCTACGAGAAAGCTGACCTGCGCGTAGACATCTCGGGTTGTGACCCTGATCGGGCGGCGGTAAAGCTTTACACCGCACTCCGGGGCTCTTGCGGAGAAGGCCAGTGCGAAGTGTGAAAGTCTGAACCGTCAGCTCAGAGGACCCTCCTCGGGTATATCGTGCTCGAACAATGCCAGGCTGGGGTTGACATGCTGGGGTTGCGCCTCATCCACATCAAGAAGACCGACTTGAAATAGACGTTGGTGCAGTCTCAAGAACCTCTGGGCGCGGTCAACTTCACTTCCGTCATTGCTTGGACCTCATACTGCCCCGGCCGCAAGCGTCGGACGAAGGTGGTGGCCGGGATGCGGAAGGTGTCGCCGGGGCCGACATCGCTGATCCAGTAGCAGACGCGTCCGTCGCCATCGGTGTCTTTGAAGATCGAGGCGAGGTCTCCGGTGACGCCGTCGAGCTTGAAGGTGTTGCCTTCGATGGTGGCGATGCGGAAGCCTTTCGACTTGTCTTCGTTATAGAGCCAGCGCCCGGCGTGGCGTCCGCCCTCGATCTTTCCGTAGCCAGTGAGAGCGGTGGCAGACTCCACAGTCTTCGCCGTAGAGTCCACCTTGCCGACGTGTCCCATCCCGACGAGGAACAGCACGTCGCCGAAGCCGATCGTGGTGCGGTTGCCGCTGACCTTCGCTTCTTTGATGGTGTAACTCGTCTGGTGGAGGTCGTTGCCGAGGAGGACGACGGCGTCGCGCCACACTCCGGGAGAAGGCAAGGCCACATCAAGGGATATGGTGTTGTGTTCATGATCCACGCTGAGGACTTTGCCCTGCGGCGAGGGAGCGGCGCGGAGATAAAAGTCGCCGCAGCGCAGGACCGTTCCGTTGACCAGGCACGCGCGCTGGACGCCCTGGTCGTCCACAGTCACCATAGCGAATTCTCCCGTGGCGATGAACCGCTGTGGCACGCCTTTCCATTCGCAACGTTCGGCGGAGTTGAGGGAACTATGGACCAAGTCGCGCATCCGACCGCGTTCCACCTCGACACCCACAGCCTCGGTGCCGACTCCCTTCGCCTGCTGTTGCTTCACGGCCGTGATCGCAGCCGTGCCTTTGTGCGGTTCGACGACCGCCACATATTTGGAGAGGAGTGAGACTCCGTTTGAGGATTTCTCATCGGGCAGCACGTTACGCCCCAGAACATACTTGATCGTGTTCGGGTTCCCCGGCTGGGTTTCCGGCTCTCCGTCGGCGATGACGACTTCCTGCGTGCAACCAGCGGGCATCGTCATGGTGACTGAGAGATCCTCGTCCGGTTTCCTCCACGTCGCCGACCATTCGCGCTGCGGCTTCATCCGCTGGACATTGAACAATCCCTGGAAGCCGCTGTTTGAGCTGTCGAGGACCACCGGCTCGGTCTGTTGAAGATCGCGGCTGAAGATGACATTGTCAACCTGAACGAACTCCTGCGCGACCTCTTCTGCCGTGAGAGTCACTTCGTTGATACCTGCCGGCAAGTCCACAATTTCCGAGATCCACCGGTACCCGGCAGCGCCGCACGGTTCGCACCGCAATGGAACAGTAGCGTTGCCAAGCTGGAAAGCGACCACGTTGCTTCCCTTGTTGTAGTCGTAAATGCGCATGAAGAGCCTCGTCTTGCCTGCTGGGAGAGCGGGCGTCTTTACTCGAATGGCGGCGCCCGCTTTCCGTGTCAGCACACACTTGCCAAAGATCGCCCACCCCTGCTTCGAGGGCTCGGCATAGTCGCCGGGCAGGAGACCGTCTGCGTTCAGCAAGTCGAGCGGGACGCCGTTGGCGGTATACGTCGAAGGAGGGCGAGTGCCGTAGGGCACACCCTCACCCGCGAGAGTCCCTTTCGTCTGAACCGGGCCAGGTTCGCCGCCGGCCACTGAGAACTCGGGAAACGGTGGGCCGTGGAAGCACCAGTCGTGTTGCCTTCCGCCTCGGACACGAAAGATGTCGAGGAGATACGAACTGTCGGGAGAACTGTCAATCAACGCCGTCGTTCGACGGTAAAGCGACACGGCGCGCGGATACGCCGATTCCGCCGAAGCGTCCACCAGTTGCAATTCGGGAGTCGAGGCAAGGGTGTTCAGATGACCCGCTGCCAGGTTAGTTTGCGTCGCCTGATCCACGAGGACGCAGTAGTGCCGGATTGTGTTTGCCCCGCGCCAGTTGAAAAAGTCGTGACGGGTGAAGGGAAATGGGTAGCCATCGTCCGGCATCACCGGACGACCGTTGGCCCACACCTCGATGCTGAGTCGATCATGGTGACCGTGCCCGCCGGACGCATCGCCATAGTACAGGGAGACCGCACGACGGTTAGGCTCTTTCCCGCTCTCCAGAACCGCGAGCCCATAGCCGCCCAGGTTGCGAGTCTTCAGTCCGAGTTCCTTGCCTTCTTTCGCGACAACTCTCGCGACTTCCTCCTCATCGAAGTAGTCCTCCCACAAGGTGTGTGGCTTTGCTCCCATCAACGCAAGAGCTTTCGCGAACCGAGGGTCTTTGTAGTGTGCAAACCCGCGCCCCTGTAATTCCGCAGCCCAGGCTACCGGACCCGATCCCTGCAACCCGCCGCTGTCGCCGAGGTCGGGGGAGAACTTCCCGGCGACCGTGAGGTCGAGTCCGATGTCTGCCATCTTCTTCAACTTGGGATTCTTCCAGATGTCCACTCCGATGCGCGGCAATAGATCGGCGATCTCGTAGAAGTAGACACACCATCCGGAAGAGTAGCCGGGGGAGCTCTCCGCGCCGATTCCTTCGCGATGGAAGCCATTCCAGAGAAGATCCTCCACACGGCCGCCGCCGCTCATGAGCCAATCCCGCATCTCCTTTGTGGTCGGACCCTTCGAGGGATCATCATTGTTCAGCACGATGGCCAGGTAGCACATCGTTGTCTGGTGCATCCCCATGTTGCCCGCGACGAACCCGGTCATCACGTCCTTCGCCATCTTATGCAGCATCTTTGTCTCAATCACCTGGCGAGCATCCTCAATGCCCTTCTCCTTCAGGAACGACAGCAGTGCCTGATCCTGGTCGAACGCAGGATACACCGCGTCATAAGCCAGAGTGATTTTACTGTCGTCGCCCGTGCTCCAGATGTAATCGGAGATGCGACCGTGAATTCCCTTGATTCCTTCGTGGTAGGACTGCTTGGCGTAGTCGAACCGGTCATATTCCGAGGCGACCTTTGCCAGCAGCACCGCGCACTTGTGGGCATAGAGGGGATTGTCGGTCAGCAGGTAAGCCTGGCTCAGGCTCCGTATCCCGCCGAGGATGTCCCTCACCCATCGCTGCCAGAAGATGTAGTAGGCGACAAAGTGATACCGCCTGCCCTCCGGGCCGAGCCAGCCGATGCCCTTGTCCACATAGCCCGGTCCTGTCTCAGGCGTCCCCTCAGGGCCACCCCTGTTCCAATCCGTGAAATCATTGGAGGGAAACTCGGTGTTGCAGACGGGACACTTCACCTTGAAGGGACGGTTGCGATCCAGGAGCCACGGATAATGCCCGGCCTTCCGCGTGATCTCCGGTCCGCAGATCGGGCAGTCATGACCGATGTGAACATTGATCGCCCGCATCTGCTCCGGCGGCGGAACGAAGTCCCACAACTCCTTGTCGGACATCTTCGCTAACCAGTCGGCGCCGGCGACGATGCCGTCTCGCTGCGCCTTCGCCCAGTCGAACTTCGCGGCCTTGGCCTTTGCTGAGGCGATCATGGCATCGGTGTAGTAAGTGCGAGCTGTCTTGGCATGAAGAGGCATGAGGGTCACCAGTAACAACAGAAATGTTAGGAATGGAGCGAAGGAGCGGTGGAGAGGTGGGGAGTGGATGATTGGGGGATTGGAAGAGGGTAGTATCCCCAATCTGTGACGGGATTGTGCGGTCACGTGATCTCCTCCCAGTGACGAGCATCCACCAGTCGAGACAGATGGTCGGGGTTCGTTGTTGCGATGACCGTCTCGTCGTAGTCCGATGCGACCTCGACGGCTTGCGCCGCGAGGATGACATCGCCGTCGAGTGCACGGGGGTCGGCAAGTGGGTAGCCTTCGTTGCGACACTTCGCCCAAAACTCAGCGGCACGCAGGATGGTCTCAGTCGTGATTGGGATATAGAGAAGCTCGTCCTTGAGCAGGTTAAGTATGGCAATCCCACGGATCTTCCTTGCGCGAAGGAGCTCACGTCGAACCTCATAATCCGCTATCTCAGGAATAGCCACAAAAACCTCTCTCCTGACCAGTGACTCCACCCACAGGTTAGCACGGTCCGCCAGCGGTGAGGCTGTTGGATTACATGCCATCCCCAAGGGCCCAGCGTCGAGCAGGATGAGTCGTCTCATCAGAAAAGCTTCCTGTAGGAGGTACGGTCTTCCCCCAGCGCCTTTCTCAATAGCTCGAAGGTTTCTTTCTGGTCTTGAGCTTCTTCTTCACTGCATTCACGCAGTGACCGTAGAATTTCAATGACTCTTTGGTTCCTCCCTCGCATCTCCTCCAGTTCCTCCTCTGTCCAGTCTCGACCTTTCTTCGTTTCAGCCGCGTATGTGGCGGCCGGTTCATGAACCATCGGTGTCTGTTGCTTTTCCTTATCGTCGCTCATGGTTCCCATCCTCCCTTCGCCTATGAAAGGTGTTTCCACTGCTCGCACTCAGTTTACTCATTTTACCGGGATGCGGCAAGCCTCCCTTTGGAGCGTCAGATTTCCACTTTTGCCCTCCTCAGGATCCCCGCGAAGTTCTCCCCGAATATCCTCCGCTTATCTTCCTCCGGCAATCGCGTAAACACCAGCCATGTCACCTGCGGGCGCGGGTCGCGCATGGGGGCGTCGGTTCCGAAGAGGACGCGGTCGGCGCTAACCTGCTCCACGAGGTACTCGATCAGGCCATTGGTGACGAGGGTGAAGTTGAGTTGCGCCCAGATGTTTGGATGATCTCTCATCACCGCGACCACCCACTTCGCGAATTGCCAAGAGCGACCGCAGTGGTCTATGTAAATCGTCATGTCGGGATAGCGACTGGCGAGGTTGCGAACGCACCGGTCAGCGCCCTCGCCGCCTTTGGGATCCAGAACAAGATAGAGATGATGATCGTTCGCATACTGGAACCACTTCTCAAAGAGTGGATCGTCGTAGTCAATCGCCTGGCAGGGAGTGAAAGTCTTCAGACCCGGAAAGCCCAGCTCGACGTGATACTTCTGGATGAGAGCCTCGATCTTCGCCTCGTCGTCGTATTCCGGGTTGATCGTCAGTAGCCCGATGAACTCCTCCGGGTAACGCCGCACCGATTTCTCGACAATCTCGTTCCCGAGGTCGGTGTCCATGCTGAGCGGCGCAACCCAGGACATGATGGCGGTCTTGTCAATTCCCGCCCTCCGCGTCAATTCGAGCATTCCATCCGCGTCCCCCTTCACAGTCACGATACGTTCGCCGACGGTGTGGCCGCCATCGTGGACGATGTGACAGTGGGCGTCGAGCGCGAGACAGGGAACAGGCTTGCCGTTCCGCACGGCTTCCGTGATCGAGTCGTGCCATTCACCGGGTTGAGGGATTGAGGTCGGTCCCTGTCCGCCGAGGAGCCTTCGCAGGTTTTCACCGGCGATGAGTTGCGCTTGATCGTGGGGGAGCAGCGTGAAGTCGAGGAAGCCCCGCGCCGCTCCCGGCGCTTTGTCTGGAAGCCCAGTTCCGAACAGACACCGCTCTGCGCCGAATCGCTTGGCGAAGAACTCCACCGCGCGGTTTGCCTGGAAGTTGCTGAACTCGATGTGCAGGTTGGGATGCTCTTCCATCAGCGCGACGAGCTCTCGCCACTGCGACCAGACGTGATTCATCAGGAGTGTCTTGTTCTCACGGAAAATCGTGAGCAACGGATCGGCAAAGTCCAACTCGGCGCCGTATCCAGGAGAAGGAAGGACGCACAGGATGTCGTTCTCGAGCAGGGCATCGGGCAGCTCTCCCCAAACTCGTTCCCTGGGCGGAACGCCAAAGGCTTTCGCCTCGATCCGCACCGCGCGAACGTCGTGCTGCTTCATCAATTCCGTGAACTCGGCGACCGTGGCGAATTCGGGACCAAAGGACGGCATGGCAAACCAGCATGGGAAGAGCCGGTCGCGGTCATCGCGAATCTCCTCTATCAACCTCATGTTTCCCAGCATCGGATCGTAGTGACGACCCAGGCGATGGTAAACCAACGCTCCGGCAATGCCCGCGAGAACGAGGTCGTCCAGCAGGTGCTCCTTGGTCCATCGTGCCTCCTTGTGTTTTTGCGGATAGGGACCGAAGGTTGTGTTGCAGTCGAAGTAGAGCAATTCAGGCAAAATCAGACCTCCCCGGAGATTGACACTGAATGGCAAGTGTAGCACTTGAGAAAACCGGTAAGCAATGGTATCCTACCGCAACGATGCCTGAAGGCACCAAGGGCTGTTGCGCACGCCACAGCACAGGCGCGTATCTTCCCGTCGGCAACAACGGGAAGATCGTGGATTCTCAGGAGACTACATGAATACCGCATCAGAAGACCCGACCGAGTTGAGCGCCCAGGCCCTCTCGAACGAGATGAACACTTCCAGCATCGAGCAGCAAGAGGGGAACAAGGAGCCCCCCAATCCCGCGCCGCCGCACGACGGACGGCTCACTCTTACCAACAGAATCCTGCTCGGCATCGTGGTGGGCATCGCCTTGGGCTTTGCTTTGGGGGAGAAGGCGGTGGTCCTCAAACCCATCGGCGATATCTTCATCCGTCTCCTGAAGATGATCATCGCCCCCCTCATCCTCTCCGCCATCATCACAGGGGTTGCTTCCCTCGGAAACTTGGTGCGACTGGGGCGACTCGGCGGCAAGGCCCTCCTGTGGTACGTCTGCACTGGGACTCTGGCAATCACTAACGGGCTGATCCTGGTGAACCTCATTCGTCCGGGCGCCGGATCTCCCCTCAAGATACTGGGTGACACCACGCTGGAGCAGAAGTATGTGGCGCCCAACCTTGTGAACGATGTGTTGCTGAAGATTGTGCCCGAGAACATCTTCCAGTCTCTCGCCAACGCCGAGGTGCTGGCCATCATCTTCTTCGGTGCGCTTCTGGGGGCTTCGCTGATGGCGCTGGGGAAGGACGGAGAACCTCTACTGAAGGTCGTCCAATGTCTCAACGCAGCCTTGATGAAGATCGTCATGTGGATCATGCAGGTCGCCCCGTTCGGTGTCTGCGCCCTCCTCGCCGCGCTGGTGGGAGAAACCGGCACGCAAGCCTTTCTCCCCCTGCTGAAGTACATCGCAACGGTGATGGTGGGGCTTGCCCTCCATTGCCTGCTTCTCATCACGGTTCTGGCGCTCGTGGGAAAGCGCAACCCACTCGCGTATGTGCGGTCCGTTTCTCCGGCGCTGGCGACAGCCTTCGGCACGGCTTCCTCGTCGGCAACGTTGCCGGTCACCTACGAATGTCTCGTCGAAAAGGCGGGCATCTCCCCCAGAGTCGCTTCCTTTTTCCTCCCAATCTCCGCCATGGTTAACTCCGACGGCACGGCGGTCTATGAGGCGGTGGCTGCGGTCTTCATCGCTCAGGTCGTTGGGGTTGAGCTTTCGCTCACCCAGCAGGTCGTCATCTTCATCACTGCCATGGCCGCGTCCATCGGAGCGCCCGGCATCCCCAGCGCGGGTCTGGTGACCATGGCCATCGTGCTCAAGGCGGTGAGATTGCCCGTCGCGGGAATAAGTCTCATCCTTCCCGTGGATCGCCTGCTCGACCAGTTCCGCACAATGACGAATGTTCTAGGAGATTGCGTCGGTGCGGCGCTCCTGGAACGGTCGGAAGAGAAAGGAGACTCGGGAGTGATGGAGAGATGAAAGGAACCGACACGTTGAATGCCGTGACCAGGTCCGGTGGCCCCGTAGCCTCCGAAGGGCGGACGTTCTTCAGCTCAATCTGCCTTGTCGCTGTCCTGATCGCGTCGGCTTCGCAGCCCTCTGAGGCTGCGGGTCTTCGCGACAAGCTCAAGGGTCTCGTCTACGA
>JACQGJ010000700.1 GCA_016199605.1 Armatimonadota bacterium
AACTACCGACGACCCGGACATGTACCTCGTCCGGGCCGATGGTAGCGTGGACAAAAGCCACTTCAACATGCGGTACGCCGCGGGCAAAGGTCGTCACTGGGTGGACTCGGCCCTCAAGGCTCACCAGCGGACGATGACGCGGCCGGCAGATATGGGTTTGCCCTTCCGCAACACCGGCTTTATCACCGACGCTCTGGAGGGTTTGTATATCAGCTACGATCCGACGACGCTCGAGGACTTTGATAGGCAGCAAGTGCTCGACAGGGCGAGGCCCACAGCAGCCTCGGTCAACGGACCCCAGCGCAAAGAATGGACCGCCTACAACAACGCTCTCTACGCACAAGTGGCTGCCAACCTCGCCCAGGCGTTGCGCGAGGTGTGCCCGGAGGCGAAGGTCACGCTCACCGCCGGTCCCTTCGGCCCCGCAGGCACGGATGACCTGCCCCTGGCCGAGCGCATGGCCTGGGGCCGCGCCTACGATTACAACATGCCCCAGTGGTACTCGCTGCGCTACTTCGGCTCACTCTACAGCGACTTCATCGCGCGGGGAGTGGCGGCGAAGGTCTACGGCAAAGATAACGGATATCCCGAGGTCATCCCCCTGCTGTGCAACTCGATGGGTGTCTGCACCGAGAGCCTGACTTGTCTGCGCTTCAAGGTCTTCGACCTCGTCTCAACCTCTCCGGTGGTCAAGGGCATCGGCTACTACATCGGCACCAACGCCTTCGCCGACGCGCAGTGGATGGTGGGCGTCTCGCGCATCCACACGCTGCTGGCCGATGTCGAGGACTACTACGTCAACGATCGACGCGAGGATACGCTGGTGAAGTGTGAGAAGATTGCCGAGGGGATCAAACCCATCGAAGGGATGGATGAAGAGGGACGGCAGACGAAGCTGATCCCACAGGTGGACACTGTCTGCCGCGTGCACGTTCTCAGCCAGAAGGGCCGCCGGGCTCTGATCACACTGGTCTCACACTGCAACCAGGGAGTCGGTGAGAAGCTGCGTCTGACACTGGACCTGAAGGGCATGGGGGCCACGAGCAAGACCTTCCTGTATGACCATCTGTCGGGCCGCAAGCTGCCACTGACGCCGACGGTGGATGTAGACACCATGGCGAGCGGGAGTATAGCGATGCTTGAGGTTACCGACATCCTTCCACCGCGATAGGGGAACATTGTGAACGGAACGATAAGGAGGCAACGTGAGCAGAATACTTCTGGAAATCTGCACAGGATCCATCAACGACGCATTGGCTGCTGAAGCCGGTGGAGCTGATCGGGTAGAGCTGAACTCAAGTCTGATGCTGGGCGGTCTGACGCCATCGCTGGGAACGTTGATAGAAGCCAAACTCCTTCTGCACATCCCTGTTGCCTGTATGGTCCGGCCCCGGAGCGGTGGTTTCTGCTATACGCCGGAGGAGATGAAGGTGATGGAAGCAGACGTGGAACTCATGGTTTCTCACGGAGCGGATGGAATCGTGCTGGGTGTCCTGACGCCCAAGGGAGAAGTAGACGTTGCGCGAACGAAACGGTTGATTGAGAGCGTCGGCGACAAGGAGGTCGTATTTCACAGGGCGTTCGATGTTGTGCCCGACCCGTTTGCCGCATTGGATCAGCTTGTGGACCTCGGGGTCACGCGCATACTGACTTCCGGTCAGGAGAATTCCGCCTACAACGGGGCCGACTTGATTCGCAGATTGATCGAGTTCGCCGCGGACAGGATAGAGATTCTGCCAGGCGGGGGGATTGACCGGTTCAACCTAAAGGACATCGTTGCTCGCACCGGATGCACGCAGGTGCACATTGCGCCGCTGGCCTCGCGGGCCGATACTTCGACGGAATCACGTCCCCATGTCTATTTTGGCGGAGAGTTGCGTCCTCCCGAGAACTCATTCAGCGTGGTGGACAGCAACGAGGTCAGAGGGGCGGTGGACATGCTCAGCGAATTGCACAGCGTGTGTTCATAGCACGGATCTGTTCGCGAGAAGACCCGTGCCGCGCGGCAACTTCCCGTAGGATAAAGCTCCAGCTTTGTCGTCCCCCCAACACGACAAAGCTGGAGCTTTATCCTACGGGAAGAGATCGACCGGGGGATTCACGAAGGGGCGGGAGATGTGCAAGCGTAAGGCGAAGGTAGGATTTGAGACCGCCACCAGGCTTTGGTTTCTGATATTGTTCGCGGGGGTGAGCCGAGTGCAGGAGGATAGGCAGTCGTGAAGGAGAAGCAGGTGGAGGAGAGTCCCAGGCTCCGGGGAGGCTTCAATGGCTCACGGAATGGAGTGTTGTCGCGAGGATTGATCGAACCGCAGTATCGCTCGAAGAGAGTCCCACAATGCGACTGGGAGGTGAGCCAGTGGAGGTGTGTCGAACTCGGGGCGATTTGTTGATCGCAGTCCTGCTGGGGGTGAGCATTATCAGAGCACACGCGGACTCAACCCGAAAGCGACCTATCTCCTCAAGGACTTTGACAAGCCCGATCCTGTGCAGGCGAATGGCGGGGACCTGATGGAAACCGGTCTGCTGGTGAGTTTGCCGCAGAGGCGCTCGTCGTGCATCATTCAGTACCAGCGCCTGAGATGAACAAATGATTTCACTGCATGTGTTCCCCCCTATGCGTGCTCATGGCTTTGGCCGCGATCACGTTACGGCGTCGACTGGAGCGTCTGCGAGTTTCTGGAATGATACGTTGGGGTGCGATGACTACGCGAGTTGTGGGAGTCAGGTTCAGAAACTGTAGCCTGAAGACTCGTGAGTTGAGATGACCTTCCGAGGTAAAGGACAGAGGTTAATTCAGCATGGCACACGAACAGACGAGCGCTTGCCAGTTACAGAGACGCGGGATACTTGCTGTGTGTGGAATCGTGTTGCTTGCTATGGCAGTCCTCGCATGTGCCCTTTCACGCCGACCTTCACCCCGTGAAGTGTCTGCTGCGAGGGGCGGACTCCGGTTCCGGATTAGCCTTGACAAGGAGAAGTACCTACTGGGAGAACCAATCATCGTCAAGGTGGTCGCCACCAATTGCACCAACCGCACGCTGCAAATCTCACGTTGGCCTATGCCTCCATTCCTCATTAGGGAAGATGCTACCACATGGGACATCGACAAGCTCCGTGAAGCGTTTCGACGGATGCCGCGTGTCTTTATTGAGGTACACCCATACCAAACGTTGGCGAAGGTTGCGCCAGGAGACTCCGTGACCATGTATAGTAACCTCGACGAATTTCTGCGGGGAGTTCTTCGTGAGAAATACCCGAGATGTCGGGGACGGTATCGTCTGAAGTTCAGGTATAAGCCCTGGTACAAACCTCACGGGATTCATACGGTTGCACTGCCGGCGATTACCTGGGATTTTGTTGAGAAGACTAAGGAGCAGGGCGAAGCATTCCGGGCTTTGGAGTCGTTCCGCCCCGCGGATGTGGATTTGCATTCCACGACCGCGGAGGCGTTCGCAGGCTCTTTTGACACATGTTTTGAAGCCTGTTCCGATGTTCCTGGCTATGCGGCATCTGCTGGACTACGCGCCATGTGGGTGCTTGTGGCCTTTGATAATCAGGCGGGAGACAGGGCGATCGCCCACGTTTTTGAGTCGGTTGCCTCCCTCAAGGGCATTCACCCGGTCGTCCTTGAGGATTTAAGCTTCGTTTACATCAGAGCCTTAACGGCTATGGGCCGGACGCGCGAGGCGCGGGCAGCCCTCCTGCGGTATCAGACCGACGCCAACGACCGGTTCTCAGGCTCCGGAACCCGCGCGGAACTGCATGGACTCATCGACAAAGCCGAGAAGTCATCTGTCAACCCAATACAAGCCAAGCGTGAGCGTAAGGAAGAGCTCATGCATAGGCGTGACCGGGAATACCAAGCGAAGCGAAAATATATGGAAGCTCTGCGGAAGGCAAGATGGGACCTGGAAAGAAGCCGCCTTGCAGAATACGTTGCGGTGAGGACGCGAATGGATGAGTTGGGCGGCCCGCCCAGTGTATCGGAGCGAGACATCGCGCGAAGTGATGGGGAGATTAACCTGCTCATCAGGATTGCCGGAGACAAAGGCGAACTCGTGGACCCTATGGGCGAGCTCATAAACAAACAAGTGGAAAGCTCGGGCGCTCGATCTTTCAAGCTGAAGACAGAGGATTTTCGCAAGGTAGTTGCTCGAAGACTTGCGAATCGTCAAAGGTTGGGGCTGACACCGGAACAGTTATGCAAGAAGCGTTACGACCTCCAGCGACAACGAAACCGTGAGTATGAAGACTTTCGCAGACACATGATAAGTGGCCCCGTGACGGAAGAAGAAAGGAGACTTATGCGATCGAGGAAGGAAATCGACGCGGAGGTAGACCGGGCAGTCGCGGCTGGCACTATCCATGACAGCCCTAATCTGAAGAGTTACAGCACGGACAAGGTGGAGACAATGGGATCCTACCGGTGGATCTTGGAGCTAAACAATATGCGGAAGATGAACGCGCTGAGGAAGAAACGACGATAGTGCCGCCTGTGCAAGTCGACAAATCTCATCTATGCAAGGTGTATTTCTGCCTCTGGTGTGCCTGCCTATTCTTGATGGTTACATTTGCCTACGCACGGGATCGTGGCGGTCACCCAATAAAGTGCCCATCGTGGTCGCTGCCTGCCAGCGTGTGCAAAGCGTCCGCAGCAGGACGATGGACCTTGTGGGTCCGAACGAGCGGGGCAAGACGGGATGAGATTGAGGCCGTATATTTGATCTCAGTCTTGAGTCATGGGGAAAGATGAAAAAAGAAGACACGACGCATACGTCGCCACAACAAGGACGAGCCGCAGACCGTAGTCCTACGGGCCTTGCTGTGCGCCTTTCCTTGTTCGCCCTTCTCGGAGTAGGCATGTCTCCTTCCGCGCCGAGCGCGGCTCCGGGTGACTGGCCTGAGCCGCGCCAGAATGCCCACCTGACCGCCTTTCAGCCGATGGCAGGGAGAGTGCGGAAAGCGCCGCGGGAACTGGCCACGATCGACCTCGGCCGCGAGAGCCCCAACTTGATCCCGGTCAAGAAGCCCGATGGTACGATTGTCGGCCTCCAACTTGTCTCCGGGGCGTTGTGCTGTTGGGATGCCCGGGGCAAGCGACGCTGGCGGACCCACCCAGCGGGTCTGAATTTCACCCAGTTCGTGTCAGCCGAGGACTTCGACGGTGACGGGCGTCTTGAAGTGGTGTTGCAGGCGGGCCGCGCGGCGCAGCCCTACGGCGCCGCCGTGATGGTGTCGCTTGACGACGGTCGCCTGCTCTGGCGCTATGATGTCGAGCCCGTGTCTTATGAATGGTACCTCTACACCGGCCACTA
>JACQGJ010000684.1 GCA_016199605.1 Armatimonadota bacterium
GCCTGCTGTCATGGGCGACGGAAGCCCAGCTTTCATTCCCGAAGCGCAGTCCCTGCCCCGCCACTGCCGGCTGGTAAGAGGTCGCCCCATGAACCTCTCCTTTCCAACCCTCGACGCTTCCCACGGTGCCATCGAAGTGCAGCGACAGAACGGGGGTCGTGACATTCGACCGCGGTGTCGCCGTGACAACCGCCGAAGGCTCGCACAGCACACCCGTTCGATCGATGGCTGCCACGCGATAGGAATACTGGGTTCCGGCTTCCACCTGCACGTCGGTCACGTTGTGACTTCCCCAATAATCCGCGGGGACTTCTCTCAAGGTCCCGAAGTTTCCGGTCGGGCCGCTCGCGCGCAGGATACGATACGCCACTGCCCGCAGAGGCGCCTTCTCCCACGAGAGAACCACACGTCCCGCTCCCGCGCCGGCTTTCAACTCCTTCGGAGAAGAGGGCGCCGGTCCCGCGACTATCGCGACGCTCGCCTCCTGAGTAGGCGCGCTCTGGTTGCCCGCTCCGTCAACACCGGTCACTCGATAGCGATAGGTCTTGTCGACCCCGACGTGCGAGTCAATGAACTCAGGGATTGCCACGTTCCCCAGAGCCTGCCAGTCCCCCTCCGAAGCTCGTTCGACAACGTAGTGAGAGATGCCGTGCTGCGCGATCTCTTCGCGCGCTTGCCAGCTCAATGACACGGTTCCTTCGTCGTTGAGGCTTGCAGTCAAACCGCTGGGGGGGTTGGGCGCTTCCTTATCCGGCTTTGCGACCAACGGGGCCTGTGAACCCGCGGCAGGGAAGCGTGACTTCAGCCCGAGCCGATTCTGGGCCTCGATGAAACACTCGACTGACTTCCCTCCCGTCGCGATTCGCGCGGTGAAGGTGTTGTAGAAGTCGGGGCGCATCGCCGCAGTTTGCCAGCTCGCTGCGCCCTGCACGCGGTATCGTGCGAGGACCCTCTTCACCCCTTTCTCTTCGCCATCGACCACGACGGCTTGGAGGAGAAGATTCCCTCGGGCGTCAACGGAAGGGGGTTCCGAGAGGTAGATTCTCGCAGGTTCCGCCGGTATCACGGTAGTTGTGAGGACTTTCTGCGGATATTCTTTCGGCCAGTAACTTGTCGCGCCTGAGCCGTCCCTGACAACCATCGCATATTCAAGACCGCGAGCGGATTTCGTCGGGAGCCTGGAGTAGAAACAGGAGCGACCGGAATTGCGGGCGGAGACTGGCTTGAACCCCTTCCCTCCGATTCGTCTCCAGTCCAACGCGAGAGAACGACCGGGGTCGTTGCTGACTGCAATCGCCTGCACCGTGAGAGGTCGGCCTGCCTCGACAATTGAAGGGGCAACGGGAACGGTGACGAAGGGAGGGTCAGAGGGATCGAGAAGAGAAGAGTCTCGCGGCGGCAGGCTTCCCAGGAAAGCCTCGGCGCGAAGCTCGAGCTGCCGATACGAGAAGAAGGCTCTCGCGTCGATGGTTGCCAGCACTCCCAACTCACCTCGAGTCGTCACCTTGCGTGCGTAGGCTTTCAACCCTTCGCCGAATTCCGATCCTCGGAGCACGTCCAGCGCCTCCTGAGCTTTCGCCTTGGCCTCTTCCTGCTTGTCTTCGTTCTTCAGAGCTTCCGCTTCAGTCAGCAGACTGTCCACTACTCCACCGGGTCGTAGCTTGGGAACGGAGCGATCGTAGTTGACGCAGAAGTCGATGGTGTGAATCAGCCACTCAACGCGTTCCAGACCGTGGAACTGTCCCGACGCCTTGATCTCCTCGCGAAGGCTTACGACCCTCTGACGGATTCCCGCCAGTTTCTCCAGGTTCTCTTCTCGCGGCGGCGATCCCCAGTGGAAATTCCCGGCCGGCTCGCAACACTCAGATTGACCACCACCGCCTGTCCAGCGATACCCCAGCCCTTCGAGGTCACGCAGAATCTGGCTCATTTCGCCGGCGCGCGAATCCCCAACGGTCTTGCGCGCGAGCTCGTCGTAGAACTCCTCAAAGGTCAGCTTTGGGTTCCACGCGAACTGCGCCATGTAGGCAGCCGCTTCTTCGACCCCGCGCGTTTGCCAGTGAATCGCCAGCAACCCCTGGCTCCCCTTCTTGTGTGCGTCGGGGCAAAGCTGGGAGAAGGCATGAGTGTGCGCCTGCGGAAACCACTGGTCGCCATCGAACTCGAACCAGGGGATCGGCCACTTCTGCCGATCGGGTGAGAGCTTCCCATAGGCGGCACTGACCCCCGGCTCGGCGTTGGCGTCGATGTTATCGAGGGCCGAGAAGATGACATCCTTCGGCAGCGTTTTGTCGAAGCCGAGGTAGAAGTCCGAGAACTGCAGCCAGCGATCGCCCCCCCATCCGCTGACCGCGACTCCTGTCTTGGGAGCAAGCTGCTTGATGATCGTGTAGCCGAGGTTGAAGTAGTAACTCAACCGGCAGCCTTCGGCTACTCGATTGGGGGAGCCGAGGTAGGAGAACTCATCGCGATGACGCAGCATGTAGGCCCCGAAGTCGCTCGCCGGATCGGGCGGGGTGATCCCGCTGCTGCCCATCCCTTCGGTCTGCCATAGCCACACGTAATCCACCATCGGATAGGTCGCCAACAGATGACGCAGACGCAACTCGAAATGCCGCGCCGTCTCAGGATTCAGGGGATCGCCGCCCACTTCAAAGCCGAGACAGACTTTGATCCCCCGGCGTTTGGCATAGTCGAACGCGCGTTGCAGCAACGCCTGAGCCTTTCGGATGCCGTCCGGCGAATCCCTGTAGTCCATCGCCGCACGGGAACCGAAATACTCCGTGTCGAAGAACTCCTTTGTGCCGAAAGCAAACTCGTCCACCTTCATTGGTGACGTACCCCAGCATGACTGACTCGAATTCATGAGCGGTTGGCCACCCAGCATCTTCCCCTCGAAGTCATAGGCGCAAAACGGCTCGTAGTCGTAGGCATGGAAGCCGATGAAGTTGTTCTTCATCTTCGCCATCTGGTCGGCGAAATACTGGTAGTCCTCGAAGTTCCAGGAGGTAGGCGAGTTGAAGAAATTGTACCAGGGCAGGCTGCCACGGGTCGCGAAGACAGGTTGATGCTCTTCGTGCAAGTCCAGCGGTTGCAGAGCTTGCTTCGGTGGAACGACGTCGCCTCCGAGATAGAAGCCGAAGCCGTAACGTTCGAGGAGAGTATAAACGCCGTAGCTCACCGCCACCGGCGTCGCGCCGGAAACCACGAGGGCCCGTTTCCCCGCGTGCCTGGTCGTTTCCAGCACAAAGCCCTGGTCACCGAGGCCGTCGAGATTCCGCTTCAGCAGTTCCCGAACCAGTGGATTGCTTTGTGGGGTTCCCACCACAATGAGCCACGGCTCCTTTGTATGGCGCACCTGGTCCGCCGTGATCAAACGCGGCACCGCATCGTTCACTCGTGCAAGAAGGCAACAAAGCTCTCGGGCTACTAAACCTTCAAGACTGCTGGCAGACTTCCCGACCACAACGGCAGGTCCTGCCACCTTTGGGGGTTCCGCTTGCAGTGCAACCATCGAAGGACGAGCCAGTTGCAGCAGCAAAGCTGAGGCGATGAGCAGGCTTCTCGGAGGGCAGGATGTCGTCCGGATGGGTGACAGTTGTGACATGATCTTTGGCACACTCCATTTCGTGATTCGGCAGGATTGAGTCCTGCAAGGCGCAATTGTATCACAACACGGGTACGGCATCGACAGCGGCGTGAAGTACCGGTCGGGGGGAGGGAGGCGAAGGAGGGCGACGTGACAGAGGCGAGGGGGAAGGAGCGCGGGTGGAATCCCCGCCACCTGTCGAGGGAGAACTACTGGAGCAGGAGGCCGGCTGACCCCCGCTCCAAACGCCGAGGCTGGTGGCAATGCAATTCCCTCACATCGAAGTCCTGCATCGACTCCAAGTCATCGCTCGCCCGCCACAGGCACGACGACTCCGGCCATTCAGTTCCGTCGCGGTCCACCTTGATCGTCCGCGCCGCTTCCCGCATGGCTTCCAGAAAGTCCAGCCGTCCCTTGTCCACCAGCAACTCGATGCTGTCCCGAACCTGTTGGCTCTTCGACTCCAGCGCCCACTTGGCGATGTTGTCGAACGCTTTGTCGAGCTGCTCCTTGGACAGCCCGGACTTTGGCGCAGCGGTGGTGAGGAGACGGGCGAGGTCGGGGTACTGCTTGCGGAGGTCGGCGAAAGCGGAGGCAAAGGCGCAGTCTGGATCAGTGAGCAGGAATCCTACAGTCACGAGAAGGAGAATGAGTTTGCGGGCGCTCGTCATCCCTCTCCCCCTTGAATATCAGTTCTCGTCAGTTATGCTCCGAAGACGTGAATGCGCTTCTCGTTGTGCTCAGCCGTTCGCTCGTAGAGCTTGTGTTCCCAGCCGCTCTCTTTTCGTCGGTCGAAGATCAGGAGGTAGCCTTCGGTCAGTCCGAGACGTTCGAGGTAGCTCGCAAGCTGGGCGACACCCTCGGCTTCGGTTTCGTCGTCGTAGCGCACCTTCAACTCGATGACATAAACTTCATTGCCCCAGCGGATCACTACGTCCGCTCTGCCGGAACCAACGGCGAACTCACGCTCGATGGTCCCGCCTGCGTTCACGATACGCTGGAGGAAAGCCATCATCATCAGGTGCGGTCCCGCCTCCTGGAACTCGAACCGCGCCAGCCACGCTTCGCTGTGCCGCCGGAAGAACTTCTGGAAGGCTCGCAGCAGCGCGGGCACGTCGAGCGCACCATCCGCTCTCACATACCAGGCTGTCTCCTGAGCGATGTTGATCTGCATCCCCCAGGAGAGCACGCGTGGGATCACCTCTGCATAGATCGGGTTTGCGATGCTCAGTGTGCCGCGCACGTCTATGAGGCCCAGGTCGCGCACGTACGCGAGGTCGTCGTTAAGGACGTCCATCGGCATCGTTTCGCCGACAAGGATCGGCTCGATGATCCGTTTCACGCGCGGCTCTCTCAGCTTGTCCACCAGGGAGTCGAGATGGCAATCCCTGCGCTCGATGAGAATCTCCTTGGCTTGCCGCACATCCTCCGGCTCGAGGGTGCGCGCCCGGTCCGGAACAACCTTCTGCACCAATTGCGCCGCGAGCGCATTGACAAGCCACGGTTGCCCCTGGGTCAGCTCGAAGGCCAGCGACATTGCGGAGTCGGAGAAGGGCTGTCCCGTGGCAGCGGTATGTTGTTCGTACAGCTCCGCCACCTCGTCTCGCGTGAAGTTGCGCAGTGTCAGCGACTCCGCCTTGATATTGAAGGGAGAGGCGGTGCCCATGGAGTTGCTGTCGGGACGGATACGAACTTTGTAGTCCCGCACGTCGCGCAGGCCGACCAGAGCGACCGATTGCGGAAAGCGCGTGGGGCGACTCTTGTAGCCCGCGCGCAACTGACGCAGAACGGAAAGGAGGGTCTCGTCCTGAAGTGAATCAATTTCGTCAATGAAGAGCACCGTGAGGCGAGAACAAGACTGCGCCCAGTCCATCAGCACTTGAAGCAGGGCCTCTCCAGGTGCGGGGCTGGGCTCTCGCACGGATGGCCTGTGCTCAGGTGGCAACTGCTCTTCGGCTTCGCGCTGCAACGCGCCAAGGATCAGTGGCATCCCTTCCGTCACATCTCCCCCCGCCACCTGCGCGTTCTCGACGTTGACGTAGAGAGCAGCGTAGCGTCCTTCGGCATTCAGCCGTTGGCAGAGAGCAAGGATGAGCGTCGTCTTTCCTGTCTGCCGAGGGGCATGCAGAACGCAGTACTGCTGCGCCGCGATTAGCGAATCAAGATCCGCGAGCCTTCGCTCCGGGGGAAGCATGTAGTGCAGGTCCGATCGGCACGGACCCGCTGTGTTGAAGTGTTTCGTCGGTTGCGCACTCACGGCTGGAACCCCTTCTTTGTGCCATGATTATAACTCCGGTTGGCGTAACTTGACCACAAGCGGCGTCACATCGTCCGAATAGGTCAGGGCGTCGCTTCCCGCTTGGCAATCCAGGTGACCAGATTCCTCACCAACTCCGG
The DNA here is from genome assembly GCA_016199605.1 of Armatimonadota bacterium. Lineage (GTDB taxonomy): Bacteria > Armatimonadota > Abditibacteriia > CG2-30-59-28 > CG2-30-59-28 > JACQGJ01. Next base: position 5,987 of record JACQGJ010000684.1, read on the forward strand.
CCACCCCTCCCAGTTCCAGAACGCGGTTTGCCCAGGCTGCGCCTCACCCAACGGCCCCGGCATGAACGCGGCGACGCGACCTTTGCCGATAGTCTGGAGGACGAGTCCCGGTTGAGGTCCGGCGTTGAGAATCACTGCCGCGTCCTTCTTTGCTTCTGCGCGGTGGACCCAGTAGGCCATGGGGTGTTGGGCGAAGGAGACGCCGCCGAGGATCGGGTGATTCGCTGCGGAGGGAGACAACTCCCATCCTTTGGGCTCCCACTTCATGTCGAAGCCGCCGAGAAGATTGACCGGAAGAATACTTAAGGCCGCTGTTTCCTCGAATTCCCCGTGGCCATAAGTCCCCGGTCCGCCGAGCCAGAGGACGCCGCCACCGTTGGCGACGTAGTCGGACAGCATCTCTAATGCAACGTCGCCGAGGGACTTGGAGTGGACGTCACTGAGAATCACGGCGTGGTAGGAGAACAACTCATCGTAGGTTCCGGGGAAATACTCGGCGCCGTTGTCGGGGGCATCGGAGATCTTCAGTGAAGACAAGCCGAGGGGCTTTAGTGACTCTTCGATGTGATAGGTGTGGGTGTAGAGTCCGTACATCAGCAACACTTTCAACGGTCCTGCGCCTGCCTTCGGAATCGTGTTGAAGTCCGGCTTGTTGAATTGTTTGATCTTGCGCGGTCGTTTGATCGAATAGGTGTCCTCCGCCGAACCGGTGACCGCCAACGGCGCCATGCCCATGTTCTCCTGGGTCTTTAGGCCGGCGGCTGTACTGTCGTAGAAGGATTCGTAACTCTCGGTCCACCCATCGCCCGATGCTTCCGTGCGTAGGACGACTTTTGGAGGCAAGCTACCTTTGAGGACTACCTGACCTGACCGGGGATCGTAGCCAACGGACTTGATCGTTGTTCCCTGTGATGCGAGCGGCTTGCGGTCTTTGAGTGTAAGGATGGAGGTCTTGAGTTTGACATCGCCGAGAGGATCCCAAGAGGAGGCGACTGTGTGAGTCACTTGAAGCCCATCCTTCGTCCGCTGTGCGCTCACGTCGGCGAGGAGTCTCCTGGAGGAGTAGGTGAAACCTTTGAAACCCTTCGCCGGGACAACAATGTATTCCGTCCACCACTCGCCACCCGCGGGAATCACCACAGGATCGAGGAACCACTCGGCGGTCGCGCCACTGTTGTAGAGTTCTCGAAGGTAGTTGTAGTCGAGGACGAAGACCAACCCGTCGTTGGTCTTATCATCCCGCGTAGCGGTCCACCCCGCAGTCGGCTCGCGCACCCAATCCTTGCCCTTGTTGGCCTCGCCTGATTTGCGCACTCGCATTACTTCAACTCCGGTAGTGCTGGGGCGGTAGTAGGTCTCCCAGTCGTAATCGCCGCCGAGGTAGAAGCAGTGCTGCATGTAAAGCCCCGCGTTGCGCGCTTCTTTGGTCGGGTTGGTGATGCCGCTCTTTACGAGGATGGTTGGACGGTCGGCAAAGAGCGTGATGATCTTCTCGACGCGCAAGCCCCACAATCCGGGATCATCGTGGGCATTCGACGCCTTCGGCAACTTCTTCCCTTCGGCTGTCACCCAGAGATGGGTGCTGCGTTGCTGATCGTTGCCCGGCGGTAGTTCATATTGATACGGCAACTCGAACAACGCACTCGGCCACGGGAACTTCGACCAGTGGTCCACGAACAGGCCGCCGTACTCGCCGCCATAGCAAAGCTCGCGCTTCGTCGCTTTCACGTAGCAGCTCGACGCTCTGCCTCCGTAGTGGGGCGAGAAGGTCAGACGGACGAACCTGTTTTCCAGGGTGATTGCCGGGTTCCCGTCCGCGTCCTTCGCCTCACGACAGGTGACCGTATGCTGCGGCTGCGCAGAGGATGCAACGGGAGTAAGCCAGCAGGTCAGGGGCAAGGCCCATCTCGCCAGCGCAAAGAGTCGCGGTTCGGTTTTCCTGACCGTCAGTAAGCTCATGATGTCCTCCTCAGAAAGCAGCCCTGTCCCGTTCGTCCGGGAGTTGCACTCCTGGACGGGCTATGAGGCGCGAGTTCGACTCGCCCTTTTCCGCCAGGGCATAGGGCAGTAGAAATGCCGCGTCATAGTTTCGTCCAGGAGTGCTCGAACTCGCAGAGTTCGCCACGCCTGGTCGAACGGTCGAAGGGCGCGCAGTTACCCGCGACGACTCCTTTTTATCCGCCGGGGTGCCCAACCAATTGTCAACTGCATCACCGGGGAGTTGTACCCGCCGAGTTGTCCCTGCCGAGTTGTCCCTGCCGGGGAGCTTTTCGCCGTCTTCTCCCGCGTTACTCTTCAGGGAGTAACTTCCGCCACACGACAACCTGTAGCGAGTCCGCGTCCTCTCCGGGGTTGAAGTGGGTAAGGGAGGGTTCACGGTCGATGATGGATCGTCACGGACTTTACGAGGATCGAGTTGCACCCCATGTCCTGCTCGTCGGCGACCTCGTCTCCTGTTTTGTCGTAAGCTTTGATCAATAGTATCTCCCTGCCGGAAACGCTGACTGTGTCTCCTTCATGGATATGACGGAGCCTCCGATAGACTTCCTCGCTGGCGGGAACGATGTGCAGCAAGTTGATGGTTCCTCCGGGCTCCTTTCCTAATTGCGACCGGTACATGTAAATGTGATCGTGAACCCAAGTGTGGACTTTCTTCGGATCCGCATAGTCGCCGGAGGTCACGAGAAGGTCGTGGGTCATGATCAGCATGTTGCGATCGTGCCAGCGAGCGATGTATCGCACCACTCCGTCGAATTGTGAATCGTGAGCATATTCGTAGGTGATTTGCCACGACTGGTCCTCGGCCTGGAAGCTCTCGTAGGTGTCGGATATCTTCAGCTTGCTGAAGTCGGGACCGCCCCTGAAGCTGAAGCAGAGATAGCCGACAAGGCCAACCGCGATGATCCCGAGGTGAATCGGGGTGATGGTAAGGAGAAGGTTCAGGGCCGACAGCACGATCTCCAACGGACTGAGACGGCGGCTGCCTTCACCGGGAGCGTGATCCTCGGTCGGGGGGGAAGAGTTCTCAGAGTCCGCCACGTCTTGGCTCCATTTCGGGATGGATGGGTGTCAACTGAAGATCGTGTAGTAGGCTCGGGATACCTGAGTGCTCACGAAGAGACTGATCGTGGACCATACGACGCCTGCCAGGAATAGATGTCCGATCACGATACCGAGAAACAGAGGAACCAATTGGCGGTACAACCGAAGCCCGCCATACCGATTGATAGCCAGCTTTAC
>JACQGJ010000685.1 GCA_016199605.1 Armatimonadota bacterium
GATAACGACTTCAGAACTCGAAGTGGAAATACCCAATACCCACCTGTGCATGAAGGCTCGGGAATGCCAGGTATTCCCAAGCGCGCGCTTCGACCTTGGTGTTGCCAGAGGTGGGTGACAGTATCAGCGTGTCTGCTCGCCCTATCGGGTTGCCGCTCCGGCAATCCCCTCACGGCACGGTACTACAACGAGGGTAACAGTCATTTCGGAAGAGCCGAATTTGACCAATCGATTGGGAAGTACCTGGAAGCGGTACATGCGGGCGCAACTGATGGCGAGTTGTTTTACAACCTCGCCACCGCTTACTTTCAGTCCGGCAACCTCGGACAGTCGATCCTTTGGTACCTCCGGGCGAAGCAGGTTATGCCACGGGATCGTGATCTGATGGACAACCTCGAAAAGGCGCGCAACGCGCGCAAAGACTCCTTTCCAGCGGCGAAGGGGAACCGGCTTGGCTCGTGGTGGGGTCAGTCGCTTGATCGAGTGACGACCCGGGAGGCCCTCTCCATAGAGATGGCGGCCTTCGTCTTGCTGATTGGGTTGCTCCTCGTGATGAACCTCTTTCCCGGACGATTGATGGGTAGGGGTGCCACTTCAAGCACGCTGCTGGTCTGCGTCCTCTTTGTGTGTACCGTTATCGTGGCGGGTGCAAAGGTCCGTTCTGACACTCACCATGAGATGGCCGTGGTGACGGCCCACGAAACGCAGGGACGCAACGGGCCGGGTGAGGAGTTCCCGGTCGCCTTCACTGTCCATGTAGGAACTGAAGTCACGATCCTGCGCAAAAGAGGTTCGTGGGAGCAGGTTCAGCTTCCTAACGGGTGGACTGGCTGGATTCGGGCGGACGGTGTCGAAGCTGTGTAGGTGCTCGGCTTCGATGGCCCAGTCATCGCTTGACCGCCTTTCTGTAGCGCACTCGCTGAATAGCCTCTTTCCCAGGCGACTCCCGCAGGTCGAGTCGCAGTTCCTGCGTTGTTCCACGTATCCCGAATCTTACCCGCGATCCCTCTACCGTCGCCTTACGCCTGCCCCGTAAATCCAACGGCTGCGATTGCACCCCGCTGATTGCATCCCCTGCCCCGGATAGATCGTAGACGGTGACAAAGCAAGTTTCGGCCGCCTCGCGTCGGCGAAGGACAAAGGGCACTCTGTCGCCCAGGTTGTGGCCGATTCCGTTGCCGGTGTAGATTGAGGTGGGTACAGACTCAAGGCAGTGTACCGACAGAACCTTCCCGTCGGGCTGCGCAAAGCGTAGGACAGGCGACTCGGAACACTCCCACTCCTTGAGGTCTGTGAGGTGCTGGTAACCGTTGTCCCGTCCGAGGGCACCCGTCGGCAACGGTTTCCCCGTAAGCTCGCGGCCGCCGGCAAGTCCAGGGGCAAGGTCACCGCGAGCGTGCAGCAGCCAGTCCATCGTGACCGAATGATCACCCGATACGGCGAGGACATCAACCAGCCAGGCGTCTCCCAGCACGAGGCAGCGTTTCAATGTGAAACCGGGATAGGCGCCCTTGGATACACACAGACACTCCGCGTAATCCTTTGTGTTCCTGAAATCCAGGAGTTGCCCCTCGGTGGCTTCCTGATTCTTCCTGTCGAGGACCACAGTGTTGTGAGCTACAGTTGTGCGAGCCCAGGTTTCGTATTCAGGAACGCTGTAAGTGATTCGCCCTACGTCGAGCACAACTTCGCGGCCCAGGGCATAGAGGACAAGGTTGAGCTTGTCGGGATGACCGTGGTGCCCGCCATGGATTCCGTAGTCGATCATCGCGCACACGGCCCCGGCTCCACTACCTCGCCGCAAGGCGACCAGACCGCTGCTCTTCATCGCCGCACTCTTCGGTTGTTGTCTGATGAAGGCCCCTCCCGAGCTGGGATTCGCATGGGGTTCGAAGGTCGGGTCTTTGAAATAGTCGGCCGCAAACCGGTAAAACGCGGCGTAGTTGCCCAGTTGGGCGGGATCGCTGTCATTGATGACAGGAAACGATCCATCAGGATAGGCCATCTGAATCGGGCCCTGGTAGAGACTCTTAAGACGGGGATTGCGTGACAGGTCCCAGCCGACACGCCGGAGGGCCGACAGCGTCTCTTGAATCGCGGACAGGGCGTAGAAATGATAGGCAATGGTTCCCTCGTACCAGAGACCGTCGTCAGTTACGCTGCTCTGAAGCTGATATAGGAGACCGTGTTTGCCGTACACGGCGTCTCGCATCAGCGACTCGTCACCAAGGGCCAGACCGACGTTGGCGTAGGCTGCATTGAACCAGGTGATGTGGTTATTGAGACCCTTGGGATCGACGAAGAGTTGGTACTTCTGGATCTCACGAACGGTCGCTCCCAGGAAGGACTGTTCGATGGTCTGACGATCGGTCGCGGAGAATACTTTTGAGTCGACCACAAGGTCATAGACTTTTGCGAGCAGGATCGCGGATACGGCTTCGTCCAGATGCTGGGCATAGCGTTTACCGCCCACAACTGCCAGCAGACCCCGGCGTCCCCACCGGTCATGGCGCTCAAGCGTTGGAAAAGCCTTCGCCCATTTCAGCAGCGCCTCCCGCACTGGAACCACGTACTTGTCGTCCTGGGTCAACGCGTAGGCAACGGCCAGGTCATACAGGCTGTGCTCGAGTCGGTTGTTGAGAATGGTGCGGTACGCGGCGTTGGTGCGCTCGTCGGTGTAGATGGCGCCACAAACGGGACAGACGTGCTCGGTCAGACTTTTCGCCTGCAGAGAAGCAGCGTCTTTCGGGCACGCGTAGTAGAAGACCCAATTGCCTTCCTGGGTCGGAACGTAAAGCTCCTGTCGCAGGAACTGGTCGGCTCGGTCTATAATCTGCCGACGTTCCTCAAGTCGATTGGTCGACTGTCGACCAGTCGACAGTCGACCCGCGTCGGAACGCCAAGCTTCAATCTCGCTGCTGGTGAAGGCGACGCGCGGCCGTGGGGGGAAAGTGATGCTCGACGGAGGAATCTCGGCGGCACAAATTAGACTCGACGAGAGGCAGAGGAGCCACCAACTGCAAACCAGCAAATATCCGACTGCGGCCGTGCGATAGTGACAAGCAAAGGTCATATCAGTTCGGAGCGTCTCCAAAGTCCGGAACCTCCATCAGTTCTCCACCTCGTTTGGCTGACTCATGGGCAATCAGGCCAGGCACGAGGTAACGCGCCGCCTGCCACACATTGTTCGCGGGAAGGGCGCCCGTGAGGCAGGCGGTGACGAATTCGTGAACCAGAAACTGATGCGACCCGTTGTGGCTGTTGGGGAGGCCGATAAACTCGGGAGGTAACAGATGAAGCGGATGAACCTTTGAGGCCCCCTGGTGGGTTCCATCGGAGGAGGTCACTCGAGCCATCTGTCCCTCAATCTGGCTCACGGGGATGCCTGAGCAACTGAGGAGGTCACGAAGGTCGGTGGTCTCGCCAGCATTCTTGGTTATCCACACCTGGGCTCCCTGGTTCTCTTCGTAGCTACCTTCCGTTCCGTAGAGACTCATGCAAACCGTTCCGGGATGTCCGATTCTGCGGAACTCATTGAGGCGGCAAAGGCTGCCATCGGACATCTGGAGGAGCGCCGTTTCATTGCTGAAAACGTTTCCCCAAATGTTGACTTCTTCCCTGAACAGCCCATCGCCATGATGATCCACGTATCCCATGCATGACACCTTGGTGGCGTGGGCGCCCGTGACGGAAACGATCATGCTCATCGAATGGGTGGGATAATACATCGGCGGGCTTCCTGCGTACTTCTTCCACTCAACTCCTCCTCGCCATTTCATCACCTCGTAAAGACCGTGATCCCAATCATGGTAGTACTGCCCTTCCCCGTACACTATGCTGCCAAACTCACCCCTCCTGAATCGTTCCCGACAATAGATCGCGCAGGGGTAGTAGTAGCTCGTCTCGCCGATCAGGTAAGTCTTGCCGGTCTGCTCCACCGCTCTCACGAGTTCGGTGATTTCGTCCAGGGATACGGCCGACGGCACGGCGGAGTAAACGTGCTTCCCGGCTCGCAGCGCCTGAACCGCTTGCGGTCCGTGCATCCAGTTCTGTGAGAAGATAGCGATGGCCTCCACGTCGGTCTGGCACAGGTCATCGAGAGAAGGACACGTGACAGGGAGTCCGTATCGCTCCGACTTCGCCTTCAACTTCTCACCGTCGAGATCGCACAGCACCACCGACTCGACCTCGGGATGCGCTCTGAAAAGCGGGATGAAGCAATCCGCGAACGCCCCGGTGCCACAAATGCCAACTTTGATTCCCATGCCTTGACTCTCCTAATTGAACTCTCTCGGTATCGACACGGCCCAACTTTTATTGAAGTGCTGCCTGCCATTCACTGAAATCTCGACCTCGACGAGGTGCCGGAAGGTCGCTTCATCGCTCGCAGTGACACAATGTGTATCGACTTTGATAACGGAGTCGGGCCGGGCTATCGTGTAGTCGTAGCTGGATTTCACAACGGCTTCCGCCGGCTTCGTTGCTGACACCGTGAAGCTCGACTGGTTGATTCCAGCTCCAATGCGACAGGTGTAACTCATGGTTACTGTCTGGTTTACGAGGTCGTGGGTGATCGCGTAATCCGGTTTGGGAATCGTCTCACGCGCGGGCAAGGGATGGGGGCAGGGCTGAACGTCAGGTTCGGGGTGCCCCGGACTCGGCACTGGTGTTACGGGGAGCACGACACGAGACGGATGCCGGGAGCACCGATAGACAGAGTTGACACCTGATTCTGACACGGGCCACGCGTTCTGGAAGTCAGCGCTCGCGATTGACACGCGGATTCTGTGGCCGGCTCGGAACTTGTAGGCCACCGAAAGCATGGGGATTTCCAACTCGTAGATCCGCCCCGGGGCGAGGAATTCTGGCTGCGAGCGTGACGCCCTGTGTGTCGCATTCATTCCCCCGCGAGTCACGAGCTTGGAGGTGCCGTCTGGGGCTACGTCGCAAACCTTCCCATGGAAGTAGGCGACCTGTGCCGTTGAAGCAACGTGTAAGACCGCTTTTGGGTTCCCGATTACTTCGAGATCTCTCTCTAGCGGGTCGGAACTGTACACAAGGGATCTGGTCTCATCGAGCCTCTGGTCGAGGGGCATCCCCCAGGGCGGGAAGGCGCCACCTCCGTGCTTGCCGGTTGTTAGCCCAACCGTGGGATCGTAGGGGTAATCATCGGAGGCGAGGTTTTCTTCCGAGCTTGATTGCTCACCGAGGCGCCCCTCCGACCTCAGGAAGAAATCCGTGTTTTGCGTTCGATCCAACGGCCAGTCGTGCTCTGCCCGCCAGAAGCCAGCATCCTCGACGTACATCACCGAAGGCTTCGAGTACTCTCGCACAAACACCGTAACGGGAGGCTCTTCGAGAACTCCTGTGTCGATCCCTTTCAACCAGTGATCGAACCACTTTTCGTACTCACGCACTCCGTCGATCCGCGGCCCCGGGATCGCGTCCTCCGGCCAATAGTGAGACCAAGGCCCGATGAGAGCGCGCTTTGGGACTTTGAGATGACTGAATCCCCTGAGGAGGGGGGTCGGATACCAGTCCGCCCATCCCCCGATAACAAAGACCGCGCACTCGATTCGATCGTAGTCGGGGCGCGCCGAACGGTCACGCCAGTAGGGCCCATCAACCTGGTGGCTAAGGTAGCCAAGGCCCCAGGGCACATTGTTCTGAAGGTGTTCGTTCCAGATCTCCGCCCACTTTTCGCCGCACACCTCAACACTCGGCGGCGCGAAATTGTAGGCCGTCATCAAGGTTGCATAGTTCTCATAGATGTAGGGGCGGGGACAGCCTCCCGGATAGGTCCACTCGGTGTAGACATCTTCCGTTCCGGAGCGGATGATAACGGCGGCCAGGTGGGGAGGGGCGTGCATGGCCACCTGCCAGCAGACCACGCCTCCGTAGGATATCCCCCACATGCCCACCTTGCCATTGCACCACGGCTGCGCGGCGATCCACTCAACCATGTCGCATCCGTCCTGAATTTCTTCTGCGGAGTACATGTCGGTGGTAATCCCTCGGGAGTTCCCCGTGCCTCGCACGTCATAGTTGAGACACACATAGCCTCTTTCGGCAAAGTGTCGGTATCTTCCTCCGGGTCCGCTGGCTCCCTGCGCATGGTAAGGCGTGTACTCCATGATCGCTGGGAACTTCCCTTCGGCGTCCGGGCGAGTGATGGAGGCGGCCAACTCAACCCCATCGCGCATGGGAACCCACAC
>JACQGJ010000675.1 GCA_016199605.1 Armatimonadota bacterium
GAACGGCTTGTATACATTCGGAATTCAAGTAGCAGGTCAGGACCGTTCTTCTGCCTGCACTCCACCGTCATCTTCTGCCCTGGGCCGAGTTCGTCTTGGAGAGCTTTGCAGGTTCCGTAGCGAGTGAGTTGAGGGTCACCGGAGGAGATGCCTCCTACTTCCGCGTGTGCTCCTCGCAGGGCGACGGTGTTGGAGGTCAGATCGACCAGGTCGTAAGTACCGGTGGACAGATCAAACGTCAATAGTAGAGCACGGTTGGTCAGGGAGACAGTCTGGAGTGGGCTTGCAGACCAGGCTGTTCTCACTGAAGCTACGGCAAGCAGACCAATCATCAGACGGGGATATCTTGAGACCATTACAGGACCTTCTTCTGGAGGGGCAACCGTTGCGTCCTTGGACTATCAGGCCGAATCCAGCTCGCACATTCTCTTTCGATAGTGCAGGTAGTTTTCGAGACTTACGTCGTCCGGCACACCGTGATCGCAGGTGGGGATGTATCCCCCCCTCGCTACCATCGGCGGGACGATGTGCTGAAGGTGACGGTCGATGGCGTCTTTGCCGGCGGCGAGGACGCGCTTGTCGATGCCACCCAGCAGGACGAGGCTCGGGTACTGTTTGCCGATTGCTACGACGTCGCAATCGCTTGCCACCTCGAAAGGCATCATGACATCCATCCCCACCCCCAGGTAAAGAGGGATCACGGAGGGAGCGTGCCCATCGGTGTCGACCATGTAGTAGAGGTGGCGCTTCTGGCGCTTCCGCGCGTTATCAACGATCTGCTGATAGTAAGGGAGCAGGAACTCGCGCATCATGTCGGGAGAGATGAGGATGCTGCTTTTGTAGCAGATGTCCTCCGCCATCGAGAGTTGATCCAACTCCACCCGAGATTGGATCTTCTCAAGCGCGGTGTCCATCACTACAAACCATTGCTCCATCATGGAGTGGATGAGCCTTGGCTTGTCGATGAACATGTAGAGCAGATCCTCCGGCCCTACCATCGCCCGCAGATACATGTACCCGCCCACCATCCCCTGAATGACCATCATGTTCTGATCTTCCTGCCTCTGACGTGCGGCGGAGCATGAAGCATCAAGCTGGGTCCACCGCTCGGGAGAGTCCGGGTCAAGTCGCGGTGCGACATCTTCTTCCCAGTCCTTGAAACAAGTCACCACGTGCCGGAGATAGTCCGGCATGAAACCGTGGCGTCTCCCCTTGAAGACTTTTAGCCACCGGCCCGCGTAATCCTGAATGATCTCGTGGTCGCCCTCCTCGCATATCACTTTCTCTTCGTAGGAGGGCAGGAAAGGAGGCTCGCACCACCCGAGATTGACTTCCGGACCTACCGAGAAGCCTTCGTCGAAACCAAAGAAGTTTGTTCCCTGCCAACCCTCCGGCATCCCTTCGCCTTTCCATCGTTCGAGGGCTTCCTGCCAGATGTAGAATTCTCGTCGTGGAAGGTGATCGACGGGTCTGGATTCGTAGGTTGCTCGGACGCGTTCAGGACTTGTCACTGTGGGGCTTCCTTTCAGAAAAAGTGTAACGAGTCATCCAGGAGGTGGTCTGTCCCGGCAGGAGGGTGATGAGGATGAAAGGCTCCGGGCAGACGACTCTATGCGTGGCAAACACCTGGAAGCGACACGGCGCTTGAGTCCCCTGAATTCTCACTTCCGCGCCGGACTTCGTGTTTTCGACGGTCACGGCATTGTCCCGCGCCGCCGTCGAGAACCCGGTCAAGGCGGAGAACGCTGCGTGCCCCTCGAGCGGTGTCTCGTGAAAGAGAATGCTCCGGCCTATGACCTCTGCGAGGGGGCCAGGGTCTCGCTCGAGAGAGACCTTGAATGGAAACGTCAACCGGTAACCCGGTCCAATTGGTTCCCTGTCGATGGAGAGGAAGTTGTGACAGTAGTGGTTCTGGTTGATCGTCTTTGCCCCGAGGTTGGTGAGGGTATGAGTGATCCGCAATTCGGGGCGGCTCGGCGACAGGTGGACTCGCTTTGTGTAACGGTATCCCCAGCCCCTCTCCTGTTTCATCTCCTGCGAGAACTCAACCCACCTCTTTCCTGTCCTGGTCTGCCAGGTTCCTGGCTGCAAGATTCGGTAGTCGTAGCCAAACCGATAGTGAGACTCATCAACTCTCTCCAAAAGGCCCACGCCGATCTTCATGAAGGTCTCACCCGGCTTTGCTTCTTCATACCCCGGTGGACCTGGCATCCCGGCGGTTCCCGTGCCGAACTCCTCGGCGAGACCGATGGCGTTGTCGCTCCGCGTGGGGTCGTGGGGCACGAGCCACTCTCGGGTGAACGTATGTCCGTGATACACAATCTGAGCCACCATTCCGGACCAGTCGAATCGCGAGCCACGATAGTACCCGCTGATTCGATCAGGAAGAAGGATTGTGGCGTGGACCATCCCGTTGCTGATCGACACGCTCGGATAGTTGCACAAGCCGTACGGCGTCGAGATCTGGAGTTTTGAAAGCAGTGCCGAGGTTGCCGCCGTGAGTCCTTGCGCATACTTCGCCGGATTGCGGACCTCAAATCGCCTCATCCGATGAGAGTTCGGAGCCGTGCCGTATTGGACCCCGCCGTCATC
>JACQGJ010000050.1 GCA_016199605.1 Armatimonadota bacterium
CTCGATTTCTTCATGTTCGATGAGGACCACCTGCCAGCCAACATGCCTGAGGGCTTCAACGACTTTCTCGCCGAAGCGCCCTACTTCTGCAGCCCAACGTACAGCGACGCGGCATTGGCAGACTTCCGGCAGTACATCCGCGACCCAAGCTTGCGATTCCCCCTCCGACCGGAACACAACGTGCTTGCGTCGGATGAGAAGAAGTTTGTTGTGAGCGAAGACCCGAAGCTGTGGGATCGCTGGTGGAAGTGGCGGTTCGCCGTGACCCAGCGATATATTGATCGCCTCGCCCGGGCCGCTCACGAGGCAAACAAGAACAACCGGCGTTTTCGAGGAGTGATCTACTTTCAGCTCAACCGCTGGGCCTACGAGCCGGGGCTGACCGTGGAGAAGAAGCGACGGAAAATCTACGCCGCCAACATTGACGACCTTTCCTTCGAGTTTGAGAAGAGGGTTGTCCCTGGCATCTCCGCGTCGAAGTATGTTGACTGGCTCATCAGCGAAGACGGCGCCGATGGTCAGAACCCAACTCTGGGTCCCTCCGAATCCGTTCGCTTCTTTCGCGACGCCGCAAGAAGACACCGCAAGAAGTGGGGCAACTTCCTCGAAGGCTGGACCTACGGGTGGACCGGCGGGAGCGGGAAACCGGGAGACCTGAACCTGGTTCGCAAAGCCATCGAGATCACAGCGAAGTACAAATGCCCGATGCTGGTCATGTACGAGGAAGGCCTCTTCCGAAAAGAGCAGTTTCCGAGGGACTTCAAGAACTATAATCCGGAGATGGTGGCATTGTGGGAGAAGCTGATCGCGCCACGGAGGCTGGAGAAACAATGAGAGGGCACCCTTCGGGGCTCCCGTCTCCCTGCGGCAACAGAAACGAACAGCGAAGGCTTGGAGGATGCCGTTGGACTGCGCTGCTCGAAGTGGTCGTGGTCTTCGGCGTCTGGGTGGGAGTTGTCTGGTACTGTTTCTGCTACAACCCCCAATTCACAGTCGGCAATTCACTTCCGAGAGGACACCACATCTATGGCCAAATCAGGGCGGACATGAATGGGGACGGGCGACGGGAGGTTTTAGCGGCCAGCGGGGCGAATTTCCCCGAGGACGAGGACGCTATTGCAGCGACGATCTCAGCGTTTCATTGGCAAAGATGGCATTGGAAAAAGGTCTGGGGTTTTGCAGACCCAGTGTCTTCGCCATCCGGGAATGAATACACTGTTCCGGGAGGAGAGGGGGAAGGCAGTGCCGAGCATGAACCGCTGCAACTGGAGGACATCGATGGCGACGGCCTTCCGGAGATTGTTTTCAGATCGGTCCGCCACGGCGGCAGTGATTCTTGGACCTGCCTTCATATCTTCGGCTATCGAGATGGTTGGTACCGGTCCTTCCTTCCCGCATCTCCTTGGCACGCGATGCAAGGGGGGTTTGAGATCATGGACCTTGACCGGAAACGGCAAGGCAGGGAAATACTTGTCTGGACTTTTCTCTGGGAAGACCACAACCATTATGCGCCCCACAGATACTACGCGACCTTTCTTGCATGGGATGGCAAGCGATACACACCTTATAGATGGGTTGAGAGTAAAAGAGAGTTGCAGGGGAGACATACGGTGCTCCGCGCTTTGCTGAACCCCTCAGCAGTGATTGTGCGCTCCAAACCCCGCTCTGAAGACGAGATGTGATCTCAATGAAATCGCTGTCGTTGGAGTCCTCAGCGCTCACTCTGGTAACTCGGATCGTGCAAATCAAGACAGCGAGTCACCTCTCACCTTGTGCCTTCGTGTCGCCGAGCGGTCGTCAGTTATGAGGATGATGGTGGCGTTGCGCCAGTTCTGCATAGAGAAGCCACCCCCCCGATTCACTTGGCAGTGCCCGAAATGGCGGTCCGGGTCGGTCGCAACTGAGAGAGGGTGATCCCGGGGGACAGAACGGTCGGGAGCGCGACCCGGCGCGTAGATCCAGCAGTGTGAAGCGCTGCCGCCGTCCAGCAGGACTGCACCCGCTGTTACCTCGTGCAACAGTGCCGGAATCGCCTCCAGGAAGAACCGTTGCACATCCGGCCAACCCCAACGGTGGTCGGCGGTGATGAGGAGAAATCTGCCACTTGGGGTCCAGCCCACGGCACTTCGAGCGTTTCCACCATCGAGCCCTGGGGCATAGCTGAAGTGGCCGCGCTCATCGGGTGTGACAGTCGTTCTGTCTCGGATCAAACCGCAGACCCCTCCGAGACCAGCCATTGGACGCAGGCGCTCTACCGTCTTGGGTGGCCCGTAGGCGCCAGTGCCCCTGGACACCTCCGGTACGGTCAGGAACTCCACTCGGGTCCGCTGCTGATATGCGGCCCAGCACCAGCGACGTTTCTTGTAGAAGTGGCCCTGCGAATGCACTGCGCCAGTCCACACGACCCCGCATGGCACGAAGTCTCGGTATTGTCCCGGGCCAGAGCTCACGAAATCATAAAACGTGCCGTTCAGTGCCACCAGCGCACCCTCTTCAAGGGCCACCTTGCGCACGGAGGCGCCCTCACCGATGCAAGCGACAGTCCTCAGACGCAAAGAGGGATGACCTGCAAGGTCAGCGACAATAAGGTGGAAGGTGTCGCGATGGTACTCCCCCTCGATAAGGTGCAGACCGGGGGCCAGCAGACTCTCTCCCTGCTTTCGTAGTGAAAACGAGGGCTCAGGAGGTGTGGGTTCTTCCGGCTCAGGCTGATTCAGAAGGTGGAGTGCCACGCGATTCCCAATGGCTGCCAGTAGAACGCACACGAGAGCGTAAGGAATCCACCGCGGCACAGTCATCGAACTCATCTTGACGGTATCGTCTTCCATGGCTCCCAATTCCTCAAAGCTTGCACGAGCCTAACTCAAGCCAGCCCACGACGGCGAGGCCAAATCTTCTTCTACGGGATGAGAACCTGTGACGCACTGGCAAGTCAATTGGGTAGGAATAGATGGATGTCGCCTTTTGCTGGGTCGTCTCTTCAGAGACAAGCTGGCAGAGGATTGGTAGGGGATGCCACACCGCAACGGGTAACGCTGGAGGAATTGAGCGTAGCCAGGCGAACTGGACTCATCTGGCAGGGGTGAGGGACCAACCTTTGAGAAACGTGAAGGGAGCCGCTGATGAGTAGGGCCAGCATCGTGTGCTGCTTTGTCAAAAGGACAGGGTCACCTCTTCATTTATCAATTCATGTTCTCTCCAAGAGTTCCTGCACCAGTGAACGCAGACGCTTGCTCCTCTTCCGGTGCTCCTCGCTCCCCGATTCCTCGCCGTCTCAGGGACCTCGAAACGCGTCATTAGATACACCCACTCAACTTTCAGACTTCCGCGCCCAGGCCCGTGTTGGCTCGCACAAACGACTCGCTGAATCGAGCTTCCGCAACTCGGTCTCGCCCGGAAAGAAGAGTGCCAAGGATTGCGCCGATAAAGCCGAGCGGGATCGACACGATTCCAGGATTCTCGAGTGGGAACAACGGCATGGCCTGGATAACGTGCCGGACCGGGGCGGTCGCGGGATCAATCCCCATTACTGCCGGGCTGAGGAGGATCAGCACGACCGAGGCGGTCAAGCCGGTCAACATCCCGACGACCGTGCCAGCCGTGTTGAACCGCCGCCAAAAGAGCGACAGAAGGATCGCCGGAACGTTCGCAGAAGCTGCGACGGCGAAGGCAAGCCCTACAAGGAAAGCTACATTCAGAGTCTTCAAGGCGATGCCGAGACAAATCGCTAAAGCGCCGACGACCAGCGCAGTGATGCGGGCAACTCGCACCTGTTCCTTCTCGTCTTCCTTGCCCTTCTTGACGACCATGAGCCACAGATCGTGCGCAAAAGCGGAGGACGCAGCGATGGTCAAACCGGCAACCACCGCGAGAATCGTGGCAAACGCGACGGCGGCGATGAAGGCCAGGAAGAACTCGCCCCCCAACTGCTCTGCCAGCAACGGAGCGGCGAGGTTGTTATTGGGGACGGGGACGATGTATCCCTGCGCGTTCAGTTGATCTCCCAGCTTCCCTGCTTCCTCCGGATGGGCCGAAATGTACTGCGTCGCGGCCTCTCCCGTCACGCGGACACCGATGTTTGCTTTGCCGACTAACGTCGCCGCGCCAAACCCCAGGAAGGTGGTCATGATGTAGAACGAGCCAATGAGAATCATTGCCCACACGACCGAAGTGCGCGCCGCCTGCGCCGACTTCACCGTATAGAAGCGCATGAGGATGTGCGGCAGCCCGGCAGTGCCGAAGATAAGCGCCATCCCCAGGGAGATCAGATCAAGCGGACCCCACGTTCCGTTGAACCGCAAGCCCGGCTGGAGAAAGGTCTTGGTCGCGAGCACGTTCCCGGCGGGGTCTTTAACAACCCCTTTCACCTTGGCGATGGCGTCAAAGAACTGGATCATAGAGAAGTTGAAGTGCGCCAGAACCATCAGGCTCAACAGGATGGTGCCCCCCATCAGCAGCACGGCTTTGGTGATCTGCACCCAGGTTGTCGCCAACATGCCGCCGAAGACAACGTAGGTGATCATGAGAGCGCCCACGATCACGATCGCCGTGTTGAAGCTGATCTGCGGAATGAGGAGGTTGACCAGAGAACCGGCGCCCACCATCTGTGCAATCATGTAGAACAAACTGACCACCAGCGTGGATAGCGCCGCCACCGCACGTACGGAAGGGTGCGCCAACCGAAAGGCGAGAACGTCCGCCATGGTGTACTTGCCGTTGTTGCGCAGCGGTTCCGCCACGATCAGGAGAACCGTCAGGTAGGCGACCAGCCATCCCACGGAATACATGAAACCGTCGTAACCGAAGAAGGCGATCAGCCCGGCGATGCCGAGGAAGGACGCCGCTGACATGTAGTCGCCCGCGATGGCGATGCCATTCTGAATCCCGGAGATCTGCCGCCCCGCCGCATAGAACTCTTTGGTGGTGTGCGTCCGACGGGAGGCCCAATAGGTGATCCCGAGAGTGATCAGAACGATGATTGAGAACAACAGGAGCGTCGTGCTCATTCTTCGGTTCCTCCTACCTTCTTGACAAACTCGGCAGCCATCCTATCGAAGGAGCTCGACTTACGGACGTACAGGAACGCGATGATCCAGGCAACGAAGAACTGCGACAGGGCAAACAGGTACGCGAGGTTTATCTTTCCGAGCACGTTGGTCTCCATCAGCCTGGGGAAGTACCCTACAAGAACCGGCAAGGCGAAGTAGTATACAACGAAGAACACAGTGGCGGGGATGATAAACCTCCGTTTGGATGAAACGAGACGCTGGAAATCGGCATCTGCCTCGATCGCTAGCCAGTGGTCGGCATGGAGGGATTGCCCGGCCAAGGGGGAACCGTCGACCGAGTCGGGGTTTGCTTGCATTCAATGATCTCCTTGTCTGTAACGCTACGGGAGTCTTGTGACAAGGGATTCTAACAAGGTGGGGAGCAAGAATCAAGCGGTTGTCGAAGAAACTACCCGGTTACCGGGCCGCTGGCTCCGAGATCTTCCCGTGGGATAAAGCGGGAACTCGCAGAGTTCCACAGCTTTGTCGTGTTGGAAGACGACAAAGCTGGAGCTTTATCCCACGGGAAGTTGGCGGCGACAAGGAGATTCCCTGCCTGGGGCTTCGATCCTCACAAGTGCTCGTCAAGGAAGTCGAGCACTTCTTTCCTCATAGCCGCCGTCTCGAAATGGCCGATCTCGTAGCGGATCAACTTCCACTTCTCAGCAGCATTCATCGAAGCGTAGACCGCCTTGAGCTCTGCGTCGATGCGATCCAGTCCAGCGGGAGGGGTAAGACTGTCGTAGTTTCCGGCAAGGCTCAGGTGCGCACGTGGAGCGATGAGAGCGTTGATCTGCGCGGTCGTAAAGTGTTTGAGCAAGCTGGGAACGTAGTAGTAAATCCCGTGCCCGTCCAGGCCACGATTCGCAAGAAGAGCGTGAAAGTCAGTGAGGCAGCAAAGGTCAAAGCACACCTTGATCCGCTCGTCCAGCGCCGCGAGCCACCAGGCCATTGTGCTGCCCATCGAGATCCCTCCTGTCGCTAATCGGTTGGGATCGACTTCAGGCCGGGAACACAGATAGTCAACCCCTCGAAGGCTGTCGTAGACCATCATCCCCCACAGCACTTGCCCCTTCCACAGCATCTCCTTGAATAGCTCCAACTCCGTCCGGCCTCGTCTCCAACCGAAGTTCCAGGTGTCCATGCAGAAGGCGCAGTAGCCTTTGCTCGTCAAAGCCTCGGCATACGGAGGATCATCAAGGGCCTCCCGGCCCTTGATGAACTCGTCCTTGCCGAGAACGTAGTCGCCGC
The DNA here is from genome assembly GCA_016199605.1 of Armatimonadota bacterium. Classification (GTDB taxonomy): domain Bacteria; phylum Armatimonadota; class Abditibacteriia; order CG2-30-59-28; family CG2-30-59-28; genus JACQGJ01. The sequence goes on from JACQGJ010000050.1 coordinate 6,300, forward strand.
CATGAGCGTGATGGTACAGCACGGTCGGAGCGGGACTGCTCAACTCCATGGGCCTTGCAAAGTAGGCGGGAACAGCTTCGGTTCCGTTCAGATCAAGCATGAGAGTCTCAAGGGAATACCCGTCGCGATCTTGCACACTCACGAGCTCGGCGCTGAGGGGACGGTGTCGATCCGGCAGATCCCCCAAGAGATCATAGAGTTGCCGGCGTCGTGCTTGTTCGTTCATGTTGCCTCCAGACTCTTGCATTAGCAGCGCACAATATAGCACAATTGGGGTCCGTATCAAAGGATAAGCCTACCCGGAGCAGGAGCGAGTGGCGGGGGGTTACACCCGAACGATTTCCCATGGAATCATTCATACGCGGCTTCGCGGGTTGCTACGCGGTGTTCGTCCAGGAGTTGAACTCCTGGACGTGAATACAAGTTGGCAGTTAGACTGCGCCTCCCGCGGAACGGGCGAGTCAAACTCGCGTTTCATAACCCGTCCAGGAGTCCAACTCCTGGACGAACGGATTATCTTCGGAGGAGCACACATCTATGAAGGATCTGTTTTCGGCAATCCGCAACCTCGTGGACGTCCGATGGTTGATGGACAACACCGAGGCTCTCTGGCGAAAAGAACTGGGGCAGCGGTTCAGTGACTATCGTTCGGCAGCGCTGTTCACGGAACAACTGATGAAGGAATCGGGGCTTGAGTCCGTGGAGCGCCTCGTGTTTCCGGCGGATGGGAAGACTGCTTACCAGGACAAGACCATGCCCCTCGCCTGGGAGGCAACGCGTGGTCGTTTGACTGTGATGAAGGCTCCCGTGCCGTTCGAGAACAAAGTCGTCGCCGACTATGAGCGACATCCGTTCCACCTCATCAAAGGCTCGGTGAGCACGCCGCCGGAAGGGATCACCACACGGCTGATTACCGAGGAGCAGTTGTTCGGTGGCGCCAACGCCAGGAACGCGATTGTGATGCTCAATCCGGAAACGAAGCCGCGGCATCAGATCTACAGCGCCGTCTGTGACCTTGGGGCGTTGGGATTGGTCACCGATTGCCTGACCGGACGTTACAAGACTCCCGACGCGATTCCTTGGTGTAACGCCTGTACCGACGGCAACCAGTGGCACACGCTCGACGACGACCGACCCTTCATCGGCTTTAGCGTGAGTCCCCGCGTTGGCGACCAACTACGAGCGGCGGCGCGAGCAGGAGAAACCCTTGTCCACGTTGTGTCCGACGGCCGGTTGTATGAAGGCGAGGTCGATCTCCTTACCGGAATCCTCCAAGGTCGTGAAGAGCGAGAGGTCTGGCTGATGGCCCATCTGTACGAGCCGCTGGCGGATGACAATTCCAGCGGAGTTATCTCCGCCCTGGAGATCGCCCGGGTCCTCCGGAAGATGATCGAAGCAGGAGAGCTTCAGCCTCCTTGGTTCACCTTGCGCCTCGTCTTCGGGATGGAAATGTATGGATTTGCCTCTTACTGCGACCATCGAGGCGGTTACCTGAGAAACCAGGTGATCGGCGCCCTCAACCTCGATGGGTTCCCGATCGTGCAGCCAAACGCAAAGGTCTGGCTGGCCCCTGGCAGGTCGCCCTTCTTCGGCGACTATCTCATGGAGGAGGTCGTCCATGCCTGCGGGAAGCAAACCAAACTCCAGCTTGAAGTTCGGGAAGAGGGATCTTACTCCGACGACATGTTCCTCAACGACCCCACCACCGGTCTCGCCACCGTCTGGGTGCTGGGACCGGGGGAGTTGTGGCACAATTCGGCACAGGATATGAGCCGCATCAATCCGGAGCTTTTCCGTGACTCGACGGCGCTCAATGGAACTTGGACTGCCGCGATGCTGACGTTAAATGCGGAGGGAGGACAATCAATCCTTGCCCAAGCCTCATACTACGCCCGACGACATCTAAGTGACGAAGCTCACCATCTGCTGAAGGAACTCCCTCAAGGCGATGAGCAGTTGTCTGAAGAAACCCTCACCCGGGCTTCCCGTGCGCTTGAATACCGATTCGGGAGGGAGAAGGAACGACTGTTTGATTTCTCCAGAGTCTATGAGCAACAGGCAATCGACGCGGACTCACGAGTCCGACACGAGCTCTCCTTGCTCACCGAGGAGTACCAGCGAATCCTGGACCGACTGCCCGAGAAATTGCGATCGCTGGTCCGTAGGGGTTCCCCCGCGACTCCAGTGGATGGGACTGCGGTGGAGCACGAGGAGGAATCTGGGGCGAAGAACTTCGCATCGTGTGTCTTTCCTGATCGCGTGACTCGGGGCCAGCCCTATGACTTGCGGAGGGTTCCCAAAGCGGCTCGGCGCGAGCTGCCCGACATGAGCATTTACGGACCCTTTGCTCGCACACTTGCCGGCATGGACGGCACGAGGTCTCTCGAAGACTTGTTGCGTGAAGTAGAATGGGAAGGGCACACGCAGTTCTCCGTCGCCGACCGCAAGAAGTACCTCGGAGCGATAGAGTACCTCACCGAATACGGCTATCTCACAACCAGGTACACGCAGAGCCTCGGGAAGGCGAACATCGTCGCCGCCTTGACGGAGGTGGGCATCGTCACGGGCGACCTGGTCCTCGTCCACAGCGGACTTTCGGATCTCGGACACGTGGAAGGAGGGGCCGACACGGTGATCGACGCGTTCCTCGAAGTTCTGGGCGAGCAAGGAACCCTACTTATGCCGACGTTCACACAATCCTTCACCTGCTTCGGGGGAGAACCTGCTTTAGGGAAGGGCTTCCGACCCTATCACCCGAAGAAAAGCAAGGGCTGGGTGGGTCGCATCCCCGAGACCTTCAGACAACGCGACGGCGTCCTCCGTAGCGCGCACCCTTCGCACTCGGTGGCAGGAGTCGGGCCCCTGGCGGAGCCGTGTCTCAAAGATCATCGTGAGATTGATCCTCCCACCAGCCGCAACAGCCCCTTCGGCAAGCTGATGGACCTGGGCGGCAAGATGGTCTTCTTCGGCGCGGGACTTGCCTCCACGACCTTCTTCCATTTCCTGGAGGACGAGATGGACATGCCCTACCTCGCCCCCGCGGTCTGTCAGGTGGAGAACGACGAGGGCAACGTCAGTGCCGTCTGGGTGCCGAAGCACCTCCCCGGCCACCGCGACTTCTACCGCAACCCGGGCGAGGAAACGAAGATGTACCGGCGTCTGCTTGAGGATGGGCTGCAAATCAGCAAGACCACTCTCGGTTTTGGCGAGGTCAAAGTTATGGAGGCCCAACAGATGTACGAGTTGGGGATGGAGGCGCTCAAACAGGACCGTTGGTTGATGCTGTGTGAGGAGGAAAGCTGCGGATTCTGCAGCAAGTACCACTGAACGGGCGACCGCCAGCCGTCCCCACCATGCAGAACAATCAACGCCAAGTCAGTCCAACCAGTCAAAAGGCCGCGCCGCCTTCGACACGGAGTGACCGGGGCGGTTCTGGCATGGTAGACTCGGCGCACACTGACCGGGCGTGGGTTGGGTGATCCCGCGTCAAGAGGTGAGGTTGTTGGAGAAGATACCCGTCGAAGGAGTCCTCCGGGATGGGGCTATCGATAGAAGGACCAATCCATGAGCCAACTTGCCTACAAGCCTAACGCTGAGGAAGTGACGGAGCGGTTACGGGGGCTATACGAACGTCGTGCCCCAGACCGTATCTTTGCGACGTTCGCCATGCCCGTCGCCCAGGCTCTGGTGGAGTTCGCAGAGACGCATGTCGAAGGAGAATGTGACTATCCTGATCCTTCGCAACGGATTGACTTCTGGGACCGAATCCTGAGAGAACGACCGGTGGTCGAGGACGACTCGCTTCCCGCTGCCTATCTCAGCGAAATGGATCAGGGATTGTACGGCGGAGTTCTGGGTGGCGAGGTCCGGTTCCTCTGCAATGCGAGCACCGGCTGGATCTCATCCATGGTTCCCCGCCTCCTGAAGGACTGGTCCGACTTCGACCGTCTTCAGTTCACCTCGTCTCATCCGTGGTTCCAGAGATACCTGAAGCAGTTGCAGGTGTTTGTGCAACGCTCTCACGGTCGGTTCGGCCTCTGCCCCTTTGTTCTGATCGACAGTCTGAATTTCGTCTTCGAGTTGGTCGGAGCAACCGAAGCCTACATGAGCCTCTCGGACTGTCCTGACCTGGTCCGCCAAGCCATCGAGCTCGGTTTCGAGGTGAACGCCGCTGTGCAGGACGCTTTCTTCGAGCGGGTCCCGCTCTATGACGGCGGAACGTTCGACCTGGGGTGTGTATGGATTCCGGGGCGAGTTGTCATGGAGAGCGTGGATCCTTTCCACATGACCTCCGTGGCTTGTTTTGAGGAGTGGGGCCGCGCTCCGGTGGAGCGGATCTTCTCCCGGTATGACGGCGGAGAAGTTCACCTTCACGGCAACGGACGCCACTTGCTCGAAGCGGTCTCGTCCCTGAGAGGGCTGAAGGCTATAGTGCTGGGCGACGACACAGGTTTCCCCCCTGCGTTCACGATCTTGGACGACCTGCGATCCCGTTCCGGCAATGTCCCTCTCGTGGTGGGCACCGGCTTTACGGACTTCGCGGAGAAGCTGGAAGGCCATCGGCTTCCCGGCGGTGTGCTCTATCGCGTTCACGGGGTTCCCGAGGCTGCCGAGGCCAACAGGTGCATGGAAAAGGTCCGGGACTATCGCCGATGAGAGGACAGACCCCAGGCGGGCTGAAGAGGCCTGTTCGAGATCTCTGAGCTGATTGCATCCCTCCAACCATACGAGAAGTTGTCCATGACAGCAGACCGGAAGCTCCACTCCTTCACCTTGTCACCTTCGTGCACCGATAAGCCCGCGTTCTTCAACCGGTTCTGATCGGGGTAACTCGGTTCGCCGGTGAACTCGACGGTGACAGGATACTGGGCAAACGCCCATGCGCGCGGAACGCACATCCCTATCGCCGCAAGGAGCACTGTAAATGATCGAACCACAGAGAAGTCTCCTTTCATTCCATCCTTCATGAAGTCATCGTTTGGATGCCCTCTCTCGATGAGCTTCATCCGTTTGAGGTTCTGCAAAGCTTTTCTCGATGATGGCCCTGAGGCGTTTGACCTCCGGCGCGGTTCGGGGGTCGAGTTTCAAGGCCCGCTCCGCGTGAATCTTCGCGTGCTGCCAGGCGAAACCCGATCCCCTTGAATCAGCTCTCCAGGTGGCAAGTCGTTCAGCAATGAACAACTCGCGCGCGGCGTCCTCTCGCCATGCGGTGGGCCTGTGTTGCAGTCGTTTCCATTCTCCCATCGCTTTCTGTTCCCACGCCGCCATCGGCACGACGTTGCGCGCAAGGATACCGGTCTTCCCTTTCGAAGCCGTCAGCGCGAGGGCATGGGATCCCATCTTTGCTGCCTCATCGAGCCTGTCCATATTCCAGGCAGCATAAGCCCCCAGGGACTCTGCAACCGGAATGTCTGGCATGAGAGACAGCACGAATCTGCAGCTATCGTAGAGTCTTTCGGGGCGTCCCTCGGTGAGGTCTCTGATGGGAGGCAGAAGAAGCCGGTAAGTGGCGGCACAGGAAAGGAGGCAATCGCCAGCATGAGTCCCTATCACTACTACGAGGAACCAGATGCCCAGAACCTGCCGCGTGGCCAGGGGAAGGCTGCGCAGTATCCTGAATCGCCGTTGGAAGGTCTCCACGGTCCACTCCGGGTGGGATTGGCTCACTGCATTCGTAAGATCGAGGAGCTCCGGTTTCAATAGCACAAGCGAAATCCTGCGAGGGGCGGCGGAATCTGTCTGGCTGATCGCGACTCGACCGTGGGAGTCTACGTGAAACGCCAGTTTCCCGGAGAATTCCCTGATTCCGACTGTCCGTCGAAACGTGCCCGGCGGGGTGACGACCAATAGTCGTTTGTTCGTCACGACGAGTAGCCTTATGTAAGGTGGAACCACCAGCACGTGCCACTCAACAAGGAGCAGAACGAATGCCAGCCAGACGGGCCAAACAGGAATCACCGGCGCTCCCGTGAGGAGAGTGAACAGATATGCTGTGAACACAAAAAACGAACAAAGCCATGTTGAAAGGAATGCGTCGAGGGTGACGCCCTTTGTAACGTGGATCAGCACCACGGAACAAATCGGCAGGGAAAGGAATGGTAGCACGCATTCGAGCGCGTAGGATTGACCATCCAGTAGCACTTCTACCAGAAGCTCAGCCAGAAGAATCATCACCGCGATACCTACGGTCGCGACCAGACCAGCGTCAAACCACGCTATGCCGTCAGTGAGTTCATGCCGGGTGCGTGTGTAGCAGAGCATTTGTTCATCAGGGCTGAGTTGAGGCTGGAGATCGTTAGAGCATCCCCCAAAGACGCGCCATGCCGACAGATTCACCTGGTAGCGGTACTGCCACTTGCGGGCCGTTACCATCAGCTTCTCAGAGATGAATGCCACCACGTAAGACGCTATACCGATGAACAGAATGGCAAAACAGTGGAAAGCCCACAAGGTCTTGCGCCATTGCTCCGAGGCAGTGCTCGGAGTCGGGACCAGAAACAGGAAAGAGGGACTGGTCTCGAACCCGCCGCTATTCACCCAACTGCTAATCCAGATCCAGAGGAGCCAGAAAAGGATTGCACCAATTGTGGATGGTACCAACCGCCAGCCATTAATCTTCCACCACGGCGCGTTGTGCACGAGATCGTAATCCGGTATCTCATGCTTCTCGATATTGTCTCGACCGTGAGGGATGTGGATCATGGGACCCCCAGATTGCTTGGCGGCAATGGGTAGGAGAATGCCACCACAAAGTAGTTACGATGGCTTTACGCGGCACGTCGGAGCTTTTCCACTCCCTCATCCAGGGACCGAACAACCTCCTGAATGCCACGCACGGAGGCGTTGTCGAACAGAGATTCACCACACTGAGGACAGACCCACGCTGGCACGTCGTGCAACATGATGACGTAGCCGTTCTTGCTGTCCGTGAAGGTAGTCAACCCTCGCTGTAATTTGGCCTGACAATGAAAGCACTTCATCCTTCTTTCCTCCTTCTGTGTCGTCTCGTCTCATCCCATTCTCCAGCATCGGGCAGGTAGGCTGTGATAGCGGGTAGGCACTCATCTCACACACTTCGGATCCACCAGCAACCGCGCTCCATCCGTGCTCACAAACGGCGACACGTTGGAGGAGAGCCACAGCCTGATCTCATTGGTGATGTCTTCCCCGGTGATTGCCCACACTTTCCCCTGCATCGTCGCGGGGACGTTGACTGGAAGCTCGCCGGTCGTGCCGAAGTCGCCGGAGAACTTCGCTGCGACTTGACCATCGGGTGAGTAAACCGTGAACTTGCCGCCCCTGCCGGGGATATGCCCCTCGGCTTGGACAAAGAACGAGAACTTCTCCACGCCACTCGGAACGTAGAAGTAGAGCTTGCCCAGGATTCCCTCCACCGTCAGCCGTTGCGGGTCGCTCGCCTTGAAAGCGAAAGGTTGTTGGGTGACAACCTGCAACACGTGACCGTTGTTGCCGGACTCCGCGAGTAGGACGTAGACGCCGTCCATGTCCGGTGTCCACTTCGCCCACGCGTTCTGGTTTACTTTCATCCTCCCATCGAGGATCTTCTTGTTGCCGGGGTCGAGGACGATGAACTGCGAGCCGGGGCGGTAGTTGGGATTGAGTTGCCGGTTGGTGATTTTGACCTCAATCGGCTCTCCGGCTTTTGCCAGGATGAAGAGCGGGTTGCGATAGCGCAGGCAGGTCAACGCCTCGGCGCCAAGGGACAGCGGCTTTGCATCCCGACACGAGATCAGCGGCTCGGACTTCACGTTGCCGGCGACCAACACCGCAAAGGGGGGATCGAAATCCCGCACCTTCAACGACGACTCATACTTCCCCCCGGAATCCACCCACTTTTCGAGTTCCTGATTCGCTGCCTGCATCGCTGCCCAGTAACGCTCGTCGGGTTCCGGCAGCGCGTAGCCGGGATAATTGCTGACATCCTCGACGAGGCTTTCGAAGGTGTAAATCCAGTAACCCGCTGATTCCTTCGCGCACGCGTAGCACTGCTCGGCGATGTTCTCCGTGGGGAACTGGTGAATCCACAGACCGGGGATGAACAGCGTGTGGGAAGGAAAGGAGGCGAAGGTCTTCTGCTGTTCCAGCACGTAGGGTGTGTCGCCGGAGCTGTAAGTGGTTTCGGAAAACGAGAGCACCGGATGCTTCTCCGTTCCAAGTCCTTCCGCCATCCCGCGCATGAAAGGCAGAGGATAGTCGAGCAAGAACACGCCGATCAGGAACTGGGGATCTTTCCTGTGAACCTCGCGCTCGATCTGCTGGCAGAACCCTTTCACGCGATCAATGAAATGCTGCTGGAACCGGTCGGTCCATTGATGCTCCTTCAACCAACCCTCGCGATTGGCTGGGAGCGGGAACGGGTCGGGCAGCGCCTCGCCAGTTGCCTTGAGGAACTCACGCAGGCAATCCTCGCAATGGCACAGCCCAAAGACCGTGTGGTCCGCGCCATACATCTCCGGGTCAATGATGACCCCGGCGATGTTCATGGCCTTCGCCTGCTCTGCGAGATAGACCGCGCGGCCGAGGATGTAGGTCTGCCAGAACTGCTCATCGAGAGGGCACGGCGTGCGTTCCATGCGCTGACCGCTGGGAGTCACCTCTCGACGGTTACCGAGGATCTTCTCAGTTTCGCCACCACGAAAATTGAAGACAGGGAAGAAGCGCAGCCCGTCCTTCTTCGACGCCTCTCCCCACTCACGGAGGTATTTCAAATTCGCCTCATCGGGAGGGTTCGTCAACGCTCCGAACTTCGGAAGCACCGCGTTCATACCGATAGCCTTCATTCGCTGTGCCGATTCTGGTGGCTCATTCGCCGCGACGTAGCCGCCACGTAGTCTTTCCTTCACAATCCAGTCGTGGCATTTGGCCGGACCAGCGAGGGCAATTCCCGTTGCCGTGGCGAAGAGCATGGCAAACAGACCGAGCATATCCCTTCGTGATTCCATTGTGTGAGGTCTCCTCTTGCCGAACTGTTTTCTCCGGAGTTCTCTACTCCTTCACCGTCCACTCCAGCATACCGCCGGAGAATCCCTGTTGCAGTTGGACCTCCACCCTCAAGGCACTCGTGGTCACCGGCTCGAAGCTCACTTTGTTGAGCTTGTCC
>JACQGJ010000673.1 GCA_016199605.1 Armatimonadota bacterium
CTCTTCTGGAAGGTTGTTGATCCAATACTCAGGGATGCCCGCCCTGGCATACAGGCTGGACTTCTCGGTTCGATCGTATTCCATGGAAGTTTCCGCTACCTCGACGACGAGGACGGCATGCGTCGGATGAGCATTCCAATGGCCCAAAGGATCACCGGCAATCACAGCTACATCCGGCTCGGGTTCCGTAATTCCACCAAAATCCAACGGCATTTGTATCCTGAGAAAGTAGCCCTGCTGGAACGCTCGCTCCAGGACTCGCGACATAACGGTGACAGCATTGGCGTGAAAACTTCCCATTGGGCTCATCTCAAGAACCTTCCCCTCGATCAACTCGACGTGCTTCCCGTCAAACAATCCCACTCCAGCCATCTTGTAGTATTCGTCCCGCGTCCACAAGTGGAGTCTGGGCGCGCCTTGCCTGATCTCGACAGCCACACTCATCGGAATTCACCTCCTGGAGTCAAGTACAAAAACTTACGACAGTCGTTCCACCGCCATCGCCACTGCTCCGCCGCCGCCGAAACAAAGCGTCACAAGTCCGACCGACTTGTTATGTGTCTGCATGGCAAAGAGTAACGTCGTCAGCAGCCGCGCCCCCGCCGCTCCCAGCGGATGCCCCAGGGCCACCGCGCCGCCGTGGACATTCACTTGAGCCGCGCCGAAGTGCTCCTCGAAATACGGAAGCTGACAGGCAAAAGCCTCGTTCGCTTCGATCAACTCAAACTCAGACGGTTTCCCAGCCTGCTCCAGAGTTTCCTTCAAACGGCGGTGCGCCTCAACGGGCGCGGTCAGAAACTCTGGTGCGGGGCAGTCAACACGGCAGTAGCCCAGCACACGAGCCATCGGTTCCAAGGCAAGCTCCTCTGCCCTTGACCTGCTCGTTACCAACACAACCGCGGCATTGTCGCCAGGCACGGAAGAGTTGTAGGAAGAAGCCGGGTCGTCGGGAGACTCGGAGAGAGCCCTCTGTTGCGCCTCCCCAGACAGCAACTGGTCCTGTGCCACCTCGCCACACGGGACGATCTCCCGCTCAAACCAGCCCGCCGCAACCGCTTGTTCCGCTTTCGCATGGCTGCGGGAGGCGTGTTCGTTGATGAGCGACACGCCGTAGCCCTGTTCCTTGATGAAGGTGAGCGCGTACTCGCGCATAAACTTGCGGTCGGGCGCCCAGAAAAGCCCGTCGTAGGTGGTGGCGTCTTTGATCTCGAGACCCTTGAGTTGTTCCGCCTCGTTTCCGTCGAAGGCCCAGCGATAGGCGCCAGCGCGTTTCATTTTGGGGAGAGAGCCTTTGCCGAGTTCGCCCACGGCTCTGTTCAATCGAGGACCGAGCAGATAGGGAGCAGTGGACCGTGACTCCATGCCTCCGGCAATCGCCACCTTGCTGGATCCCACCAGAAGGGACTCGATGGCGATCACAACGGCATCCAACCCCGATCCGCACACGGAATCCACGCAACGGGCGCAGACGTTCTCAGGCAGCCCGCCTTTCACCGCTGCTGCCTTCGCTCCGGCCATTCCATGTCCTGCATGGACGACGTTACCGAGGTTGACCGTGTCCACCTGGGCCGGATCAAGACCAGTTCTGTCGAGTAGACCCTTGATGGCAACGCCAGCAAGATCGGTCGCTGTGTAATCCCTCAGGTTTCCGTTAAACCGCCCGATCGGGGTTCGCGCCGCGGCAGCGATGATGATGTCTTCTCTTACGATGTTCTGCATAGCCCTTTCCGATCACCGGGTCTAAACGATATGTATTCCACCCGTCGCGAAATCGACTGTAACCGTCTTGTCCTCAAACAATCCTGTACCGATCAGAGTATCTCCGCCATTGGTGAGCACGATATTGACTGGTCTCTCTTCCCCCAGGAACCTGACCAACCCGACGAAGACCAGTTGCCGATCACGCCTTCCATCGGCATACTCCACCGCCTCTTGTCCGACCAACTCAAACCCCAGGGAAACAGCAACTGGAACAGGCAGACAAAGATCGCCGCCGAATCCTGTGTCGGTGAGAGCATTCAACAGGATCGACTCTCGCGACCCCATCACCTCGATATTGCTTCGGGGAGTCATAGCATCATCCTGTTGTGGAACTTGACTACTGGACGACCATCAACTCGTGCGATGTAGGCAAACGTACCAGGATATCGCTCACGAAACTCTCTCACCGCCTCAGCAGACCGATCGCCCAAAACGTAATGGCCGGTCTCCACATCCAACGCAATGAACTTATTTGCGGCTTCAGGAAGCAGAGTCTTTCTCAACTCACTCAGAATAGCTTCGCCACGATCGCCAAAACCGCTCCAATTCATCGTTGGCTGGCGCAAATCATTCATTACCTGTTCCTCCTTTGCCAACAGACGTGGGTTCTTGCTCTGCTGGTCACCGCGAGTTGATTATGCCTTCCCACAAACCTCCAGCGCCGCCTTGATCACCTTCGGCGGGGTCGGCAGGTTTTCCTTCTCCAGCACCTGCGACATGGGCGGCGGAATGTCGTAGGCGGCAACGATCTTCACCGGAGCCTTCAGAGCGCCGAAGGCGTTGAACTGAATCTGGTAGGAAATATGTTCGGCGAAACAGCCGGTCTCCGGCGCCTGGCAGACAAGGACCGCACGCCCCGTCTTCTCAACGGAAGACACGATCGAGTTCACGTCGAGAGGCGCCAGCGTCCGCGGGTCAATCACCTCGGCTTCGATGCCATGTTCGGAAGACAACTGCTCCGCGGCTGTAAGGGCAACGTCCACCATCTTGGAGTAGGCGACGATGGTAACGTCTTTCCCCTCACGCCGAATCCGTGCTTCACCGAAGGGAATCAGGTACTCCTCCTCCGGCACAACATCCTTCTCGGTGTAGAGGTTCTGGTGCTCAATAAAGATCACCGGGTCGTTGTCCCGGACCGCCGTCTTTAGTAGCCCTTTTACATCATAGGCGGTGGATGGGATGACGACCTTCAGACCGGGGAACATCGTGCAAACCGCTTCGAGGCTTTGCGAGTGCTGGCCCGCATATCCTTTCCCGCCGCCGATGGTCGTGCGGACCACCGCCGGGAGCAGCGCCTTGCCACCAAACATGAAGCGGTTCTTCGCCAACTGGTTGCCGGTCTGATCCATGGTCATCGGCATGAAGTCAATATACATGATCTCGCAGACCGGTCGCATAC
>JACQGJ010000674.1 GCA_016199605.1 Armatimonadota bacterium
GTCCCCACCTCGCCTCAGGTGCAATCATACATTCGCCGAGGACCGGTCTATTACAACGATCTGGGCTACGCAACCCGGACGGGGCTGGGGACCGGCGGGACCGGCGAACTCCGCGAGTTCGAGGTTCCCTCAGGCGAGTGGTCGCCGTGGTATGAGATCACAAAGATCGTGGACACTGACAAGTTCCTTGCCACCGTACACCTCCATTTCCGCACCGGTGGCAAACCAGTCAACAAAGCCAAGCTCGACCTCCAGGTCGCGCCCGAGCCGGTCCAGCAGTCGGGAAAGACGCTGAACGAGGACCTCGACGGCGACATTGTAACCGTGCTCGTTCCAGGCAACCTCCGGAAATACCCGGACCTGCTCGAGCTCGCTTCGCACAATACGCGGCGCCACATCGAAACCGCGCGTGCCTTTCCCGGAGTGTCAGCCAAAGACAAGAAAACGACGGGAATCAAGCTCGAAACTTACATCTGTGGCTTTGGGAGCACGTACAACTCCGAACGGATGCTGAGCGAGGAAATGGAGGTCGGGAGCATCCTCGGGATGAATTCCTTCGGCGACCTGGTCGGGACTCCCAGGCAGGTGGCCAGCGCCGTAGGCGTTACGCAGACCTTCATGCAGCGATGGATTCCCTATCAGGCCCTCCCCTGTCCGTCGAATCCTGACAACCCGCGCACCATCGAGGATTTCTATCGCTCAGAGGCCGAAAAGATACGAAAGGAGGACCCCGACGCTCTTCAGCGGGCCTACCGGGACAAGCTCTATGATGAGCCTGGTACGGGCAACCTCGATCACATCGCAGCCTGCGCGAACTGTACCTCCGCCTTCCGAGAGTTCTTGAAGCAGCACAACTTGTCGCCCGCCAACTTCGGCAGAAAGGACTGGAATGAGATCAACGTCCTGAAACGTGAGGCCGCAACCGATCTCCCTTCTCGACGGCTCTACTACTGGTCAATTCAGTTTCGAGATGCCTCGATGGCGAAGGTCTTCCAGGTCGGGACCCAGATGGTTGAGAAGTATCTGGGGAAGAACCTCTGGACCTCTGCCAACTTCACCAACGGAGGACTCTCCGACTGGGCAGGTGGACTGATCGATGGACCCGACTGGTTTCTTTTCGGGCGTGAGCGCGCTGAGAGCATGATGTGGTCGGAGGACTGGACCAGTCAGGGACCAGAGGGGACGGGGTATCCGGTGGACGTGCTGCGCTCTGCCGGAAGCCCAAACAACTTGCCCGTAGGCATGTACCTGATCTCGTACGATCCGGTCACCATCCCGCTTCGCACCTATTCTGCCCTGATGCACGGGGCAAAGTGCCTCAACTTCTACTGCTACGGTCCCTTCTATGCCTTCGCCGATGGATCAGTTTCCGAGAACGTTCCGGCACAGAAAGCCCTGGCAGCAGTGACCAGGGAAGTTGCGAAGGCCGACGACCTGTTGACACCCGGTCAAGTCCCGTCCGCCAAGGTCGCCATCTCCTACTTCAAAAGCCACGAGATGTGGCAGACCGATACGGCCATCTCCGTCGAGCGGCGCAACACCTATCTCGCCTTGACACATGAGAACTATCCGGTGGACTTGGTCGATGAGCCGATGGTGGAGCAGGGAAAGCTGTCGCAATACAAGGTCCTGTACCTCGTGGACTCCAACCTTTCAAAGGCTGCCTCGGAGAAGATCAAGGATTGGACGGCAAAAGGCGGGATCCTCGTGACCTGCGCGGGAGCAGGTCTCAAAGACGAATTCAACGACGAGTTGAATACGCTCAAGGGAGTCTTCGGGGTCAGCGACCTCACGGTCGCCAAACCGCAGATGGGCTACCGGGAGCGGTACGACCTCCCCCTCGTGAAGACGACAGAGATGGTATCTCTGTCCGGTGATGCCCCCTTCGGAGCGACACAGCTTCCAGTCGTTGGGTATCGGGAAACGCTGACTCCTTCAACGGGAAGCGTGTTCGGCGCCTTTTCCGACGGCAAACCCGCTGCAATTCTGAACCGAGTCGGGAAAGGACAATCCGTGCGTTTCGCTTTTCTGCCGGGAGTTGCCTACGCCAAAGATGGGAAGCCGTCAGCCACCAAAGTGGCCGTGGACTACATCGACGCGGAGCGGCACGTGATTACTGCCGCAGCGCGTCTCGCACAGGTCGTCCGTCCCCTCGAGTGCTCCGTCGCTCGCGTCGAAGCCAACTTGCTCAGCTCACCAAGAGGAAGCGTCGCCTTGCTTGCGAACTGGACCATGCAGCCGATCCAGTCTTTGACGGTTACGCTTCGACCCGCCCGTGCGGTGAAAACCGTCGAGTCGATCAAACGCGGGAAGCTGAGCCTGAAGAAGGTATCGGGCGGAGTTCAGGTGACCCTTCCCTTGGACACGACGGACATGCTGCTCGTTCGTTAGAGCGTGTCTAAGAGGCCCTGCTTTAGCCCTAAAGGAGCGGGTTGATTGCGAACTCTGCGAGTTCGACATCAACCCCTACGTTCTGCTGCCAATTCGCCCTGGCCGTAGGGGTGGATGTTAATCCACCCGGGGCTTCTTGGACAAGCGCGTAGTGGTGCCACGAAGCCGTGCTTTTCTGGAACTGCCAAACCAAGTTCGTAGTAGTGCGATTCATCGCACGTGGCGAAGTGACGCACGTTGCGGAGCGGCCGAAAGCGATGAATCGCAATACTACAAACCTATTCGTAAGGAGAACACCCATGTCAACCAAACCAGCCACACCCCTTCGAAGGATCTTCCCGCTGGGAGTTACTGCCACTCTCTGCCTGCTTTTGGCCGGTCGAAGCGAGGCTAAAGGACTGGTCCTCGTCGATAGCGGCCAGCCCCGTGCGACCATCGTTATCGCAGCCGAGGCCAACGACAAAGTAAAGACCGCCGCGACTGATCTACAAGCCTACATCGAAAGGATTTCGGGGGCGAAGTTGCCCCAGGTATCGGACGCGGAGAAGACGACTGGCGCTTTGATCCTTGTGGGAAGGAGCAAGCTGACGGAAACCATGAAGGTCTCGATTCCCGCGGGTTTGACGAACGCCCGTCGAGAGGAAGGCTTCCTGCTCCTCTGCAAAGGCGACCGGTTGCTGCTCGCAGGCAATGACGAGGGACCCTATCACGGAACGGAATACGCCGTTTATGAATTCCTGAGCCGCCTCGGTGTGCGTTGGTTCATGCCGGGAGAATTTGGTGAGGTGGTCCCTCAACAGTCGACCCTCGCCTTTCCCGAAATCCGAGCAACCGAAAAGCCCGACTTCGTGATGAGAAACTGGTGGTTGCACGCAAAACCGGAGCTGGCCGAGCAGGAGAAGCGATGGAAGATCCGTAACAAGATGAACCCTGAAATCCTGTTTGCCACCCCCGGCGACAGCAGTGTTCGGAATATCCTGCCCGAATCGGTTTACTTCAAGGAACACCCGGAGTACTTCGCGCTGAACGCCGATGGAACCCGGAACCCCTACTTGCCGAATCTCACCAGTCCCAACGCGGTGGAAATTGCGGCCGGCGTTCTCAAGGATCACTTCCGCAAGAACCCCACCTCGAACTCCTACGGATTTGCCCCTGATGATGGAATCCCCCGGGACTACAACCCGGAAACAATGAAGCTGAATCAGGGATTCACGGACGTGCTCGGTCGACCGGGTGTCCCCGCGGAAGTCAGCACGACCGAAGAATGGATCACCTTCTTCAACAAAGTGACGGCTGAGGTGCGCAAGGAATTCCCGGACGTTTACATCGCGACCAACGGCTACGCGAACCGCAATATCCCCCCGCAGGGAGTGGTGCTGGACGATCACGCAATCCTCATGTTCGCCGCCATCTGGAGCTGCACTCTCCACGCCTATGACGATGACCACTGCTGGCAGAAAGTGCGACAAGGCAAAATGCTCAAGGACTGGTGCGAGATGTGCAAGAACGTCTGGATTTACGGCTACAACTACCAGATGCTCGTGTCGGGTTTGACGCCTCTACCCGAGACCCGGAAGCTGCGCCGCGACTTCCCGCTGATGAAGAAATGGGGAGTGATGGGATTCCTGGATGAGACGCGCAACGTCTGGGCTGAGTGCGGCATTGCCAGTCGATACCTCCGCGCAAGGCTCGAGTGGAACGCCCAAGTGAATGCGGAGGAAGTGCTGGAGGATTTTTACGCAAAGTGGTACGGCAAAGCCGCTCAACCGGTGCGGGACTTTTATGATGCCATCGAAGACCGAATCGAGAAGACTTCCATGCACGGACACGAGGACCGGGTTCTCCCCGAGATTTACACTTCAGATCTCCTGGCGGAGTTGGAGAACAACCTCATCCTCGCGGAGAACGCGGTGGATACGGACACGAGCAAGCTCCGCGTGCGAGCCGACCGGCTAATCTACGACCACCTCAAGGCTTATGTGGCAATGAATCAGGCTGAAGCCGAGGGCAACTGGTCGGAGGCGGCGCTGCAGGCCGGCAAGATGCTGGAGCTTCGCAAAGATCTGAACGCGATCAACCCGTTCTTCATCCAGCCGGATGAGTCCGGCTATCACACCGGTGTGTGGTACTGGACGGTAACGAACCGTCAACAGTGGTATCAGTCCCTGGCTGACAAGACTTCCGGGAAGAGCGGTGACCTCGTGTCGACGCTGCCCGACAAGGCCCTGTTCCGCCCCGATCCACACGACGAGGGAGTGGCCGCCGAGTGGTACAAACCCGCGGCGCGTGAAACGGATTGGCGGTCTCTTTCCACCGCGCACCCGTACTATACGCAGGGATATGAGGATCGGCAAGGCTATCCCCAGGTGGGAGTCCTCTGGTATCGGCTCAAAGTGGAGGTGCCACGACAGGCCAAGGGGAAGAAGGTCACCTTGTACGCTCCACTGATAAACCCCGAGGGCTGGTGCTGGGTGAACGGCCAGTACGTGGGACATCGAGGCTACCGGGAGGCATACGAACGTCCGCTTCCGATGGAAATCGATGTCACCGGTGCAATCCGTCCCGGCGCGACGAACACCATCGTTTTCAGAATCAACACCACGAATTGTCCCGGATGGGCCCCCGAAGGACTGATGTCACGACCCTTCCTTTACACCCCCAAGGCAGAGTGAGTGCGCGCTATGCATTCTGACTTTGGGTCGGTTCGGATATCGTGCAGCCAATTTATCTCGGCGAATCAGTACACCTACATCGCGATGTTCCTGTTCAAGTCGTCCTACGTCGGCCAGACGCGGGCGCGGCAGATTTTGGGGGCCCTGGGCGCTCTGGTGTGACGACCGCTACAGCCGGGAGTTTCGTTGCTTTGACCGGGACGGTCGTATGCACTGGATTCATGAGGAGATGCCGGTGCAGCCCCTCGCCCCCGGGCCACTGCCGGGCGCCTGCGAGGCGCGAAAAGAGCTTCTGCCAGCATCAGCGGGTAATGAACCGCACAC
>JACQGJ010000705.1 GCA_016199605.1 Armatimonadota bacterium
AAATCTGGACGGGAGACGAGAGGGGGAGGAGGTTGAACCATGCTCGCTTCCAAACTCATTTACCGTCGAGATGAACTCGCCGGGGTCTTATGATACAACCCCAGACCCCGGCGGGTTTGGTTGACGCTCCCATGCCTGCATGTTAGAATTCTTCCGCCACGGATGGAACTATCTCCGCGCCGGATGTCGTTTGGTACCAGGAGCAATCCCGTATGCAGCCAGCGAAAATCAAAGACCTGCTTGCCAGAGTTCAACGGGGCGAGTTGAGCATCGAAGAGGCCGTCGGCAAGCTGCGGATCTTGCCCTTCGAGGACCTGGGGTACGCGAAGATTGATCATCACCGTTCTCTTCGCACCGGGTTCCCGGAGGTCATCTACTGCGAAGGCAAGTCCCTGGAGCACCTCGCTTCCATCGTGAAGCAGATGAATCACCATCAGACGACAATCCTGGCAACTCGCGCCTCCGCTACTGTGGCTGACGTTCTCCAGTCGGTGGAGCCCTCGGCCCAATACCACGAGTCTGCCCGTATGGTAGTCATTCGCGCACAGAGCGCCGCCTCGGGCGATCCGCAGATCCTTGTGCTGAGCGCTGGCACGGCGGACATTCCCGTCGCGGAAGAGGCGGCTGTCACGGCGGAATCGTTGGGAGGCGCCGTGGAGCGCATGTATGATGTGGGGGTCGCGGGGATCCATCGATTGCTGGATCACCATGACCGCCTATGCCAGGCCGACGTGATCATCGTCGTGGCGGGCATGGAGGGCGCCTTACCCAGCGTGGTGAGCGGGCTCGTAGATGTTCCTGTCATTGCCGTTCCTACCAGTGTGGGGTATGGCGCGAGCTTCGAGGGGCTGGCAGCCCTGTTGGCGATGCTCAACAGTTGCGCTGCCGGTGTCGTAGTGGTGAACATCGACAATGGCTTCGGCGCCGGGTACTTTGCCCGGACACTGACGAGACAGCTTGCGAAGACTGTGAAGCCTGAAACGTGAGCAAAGGGCGAATCACAAGCACCCATCAATCTATCATCTCCACGAGGTCCTCTCTTGCGTATCGTCTATTTTGATTGCTTTTCTGGAATCAGCGGAGACATGACCCTCGGCGCTCTGGTGGATGCGGGGGTGTCCGTGGACGACCTGAAAGGTGAGCTTCGCAGACTGGACCTCCCCAATTGGGACCTCACGGCGCGGAAGGTGGTCAAACAGGGAATTTCTGCGACCGACATGATGATCACTGTGGACGATCCAGTCTCACACGATCATCACCACGACGGACATGACCACCACGAGGGGCACACCCACTCTCCC
The DNA here is from genome assembly GCA_016199605.1 of Armatimonadota bacterium. Classification (GTDB taxonomy): domain Bacteria; phylum Armatimonadota; class Abditibacteriia; order CG2-30-59-28; family CG2-30-59-28; genus JACQGJ01. The sequence continues at coordinate 1,302 of JACQGJ010000705.1, forward strand.
TCCAGAAGCTACTCAGAGATCGCTGCCCTCCTCAACAGGAGCCGACTTGAAGAGGACGTGCTGCAAGACAGTCTCGCTGTTTTCGGTAAGATCGCCATCGCTGAGGCAAAGATACACGGGACGACACCAGACCATATCCATTTCCATGAGTTGGGTGGGCTTGACGCCATCATCGACATCGTCGGATCCGTTATAGGTCTCAAGCTGCTGGGGACCGACAAGGTCTACTGTTCGCCCTTTCCGATGTCGCACGGCACGATTGTGTGCGCTCATGGAACCTTTCCCGTCCCTGCCCCGGCTGTTATGGAGTTGCTCAAGGGGGCGACGTTTCGTGAGACGGACATTGAGGGAGAACTCATCACCCCCACAGGAGCCGGCCTGCTCGCCCATTATGCTACCGGATTTTCCGCTCCGCCTGCCTTCAAAACGACAGCGATCGGCTGGGGCGCTGGAAAGAAAGACTACGATTTCCCGAACGTCTTGAGGCTTGTGGTTGGTGAGACCTCCGGAACGGGAGGGGATCTTGAGCTGGAGCAACTCACCCTCCTCGAAACCAATATCGACGACATGAACCCCCAGCTTTACGACTGGGTGATGGAAAAGGCTTTCGACCTTGGGGCGTTGGATGTCTCCCTCACGCCGATCCAGATGAAGAAGAACCGACCCGCTGTTCAGTTGTCAATCCTGACCAAGCCGGAGCACGCGGACAGCCTGAGGCGTCTGCTGTTCCGCGAAACGACCACCCTGGGGATTCGGGCAACTCAGGTGGACCGCTTCTCCCTGCAACGAAGCGAGATCATCGCTCGGACCTCCTTCGGCGAGCTACGGGTGAAAGTCGGCTTCCTTGGCGGCAAACCGGTGAACTTCGCTCCCGAGTACGAAGATTGCCGCAGGATCGCTGCGGAGCACTCTCTTTCCTTCTCTGAGATTTCGGAGGCGGCAACACAAGAAGCCCGACGAGCCTTCCTTGACAAAGACCAGGTCAATCGTTAGAATTCGTTCAGTGTGAAGCCGGACCCCACTTGCCCAACATTGCTTTCTCTCTCGAAGCTCATTCAAGGAGTGTGATATTAAGTGAGATCAAGAACATTCATCCATTGGGTTGCCCTGGGCCTCCTCACGGCGGTCGAGTTTCTCCCGGTGGGCCAGGGCGCCGTTCGCGGCGACAGCGCACCCGTTTCAGCCTACGCTACAAAAAACATCGCTGAGGCAAACAACGGCGGGAGGATCGTGAGCGTCACCAGCCAGCTTGATGAAAAGAACTGGAAGGCAGCCAACCTCATTGACGGGATCGTGTGGGACGCTTCGGATCCCAAGAGCACCAATGGATGGGCTTCTCGCGTCTTCGAGGGAACTCCGACCTACCCTCAGGACATTGTGTTCGGCTTCAAGGACGACAAGCCACGATTGATCGGCAAGGTCGTCATCGATCCGACCACCCCGGATGGCGCATGGATTGGCCGATGGGCCCGTGAAGTGGAGTTGTTCGCCTCGAGCGATGCTCCCGACAACGCGGCGACCTACAAGTACGTGGGGACCTGCAAGATGATCAACAAAGGGGAGCCACAGGTATTTACCTTCTCACCGGTGGAAGCCAAGTATCTGAAACTCCGCATTCGCTCCAACTGGGGATCAGACAAGTACGTCGCTCTCGGGGAAATTCAGGTCTATGAGGCAATCCCGGACGTTGGTCAGTTGGACCAACTCATCACGCGGCTGGAGCAGCTTCTGAACGATTTGAAGAAATTCCGGGAGGAGAATCAGAAATAACGAAACGATCCGAGGGTAGTAGCTTTTGTCAGGGACGGGCTGCTATTCAGAGACGTCGCCTGCTCCTCGCTTCCATTCCACGACCGCCTGATACGCTCGGTTTCTGGACCATCCAGTCTCTCCAACGAGCAGGGCGGTCAGTTCTTTTGTGGGGGTAGCCGGCTCGACCGTGCGGGTGAGCCATAATCCAACGTCAAAGTCAACGTCTGAAGTCACTGCTGCTTCAGGCGGCACACTACCTTCGACCACAAGAGTAAACTCACCCCGTGGGCCCTTCTCGGAGAGCAGGCAGAGGACCTCCGACACCGTTCCCCGCAAGACCTCCTCATGGATCTTGGTCATTTCTCGGAAGGCTGCCATCCGGCGATCTCCCCAGGTTTCGAGTAGATCGTGCAGGCTCTTCACGATCCGGTCCGGAGATTCATAGATGACAGCCGTCATGCAGACCTCCGCGTACTTCGCCAGCTTCTTCCGTCGTTCCTGCGACTTCTTTGGGAGGAAGCCCAGGAACAGGAGCTGCTGGGCCGGAAAGCCGGAGGCCGACAGTGCCGCAACCGCGGCAGAGGGACCCGGGATGGGCGATACCGTTATGCCGTTGGAGATCGCTGCGCTCACCAGCGGCAGCCCCGGATCTGAAAGGCCGGGGGTGCCTGCGTTGCACACAAGGGCGATGGATTTGCCGGACACGAGTTCCTTCACCAGGTTTTCGGTCTTCCGCGGTGAGGAGTACTCGTGGTAGCTGACGAGAGGGGTTTCGATCTGGTAGCGGGTCAGGAGTCTGCGGGTGATACGGGTATCTTCTGCCGCAACGAGGCCAACCTCCCTGAGGGTCCGCAAAACGCGAAAAGTCACATCCTCAAGGTTGCCGATGGGAGTGCCGCAGATGAAGAGAGTGCCATGGGGCATCGTTGTTCCGCCGTCCGCCCCGGGAAGCCCGGGGCGGACGGACCAGTGGAATTCAGAGAATCACAAAGGAGGACGTCGTGGAAGTGAGCCTCACTATGGACGCTTCTTGTGACGATTAGCGCGTCGACGCTTTTTCTGCAGGTGCTTGCGCACCTTCTTCCGGTGTTTCTTCTTATCAGACGCCAAGGACGGACGGCTCCTTTCTTAGCAGTTTCGTGCTTCGCAAAGTAGCGCAATTATACTGACCCGGTGAGTGCTCGTCAAGGGCGGGGGAATCTCATTCTTTCCCGGGCATTAAACGGCGGCCCTGATGTTAAAGCATCAGGCAAGGCCCCAAGCAAGCTGAAGCAAGCTGAGTTGATGGGCCGGAAAGGGGCTCCGATCAAAAACCGCAAATCTAAAATATGCAATCCTCCTCACGGCTGTGTGATATACCCCTCCGCGCTCGTTGCGGACTCGCCTGTCGTCAGATGCACGACGATACGGAACGGCCAGGCTTGGCCGGACATGAGCATCTGTCCGGTCCATTCTATAGTCGCAAGGAATCTCTTGTAGTCCACATCGTCTCCGGGGATCGACCGTCACTCCAACCCCCGGTTCAAGATAATTGACAAATGAAGATGTGACTCTCTGCCCCTAACCACCCTCCAGGACAAACGTCTCACCGCCGCACTTTAACTGCTTGCCGTCCGCCGACCAAGCGAGCAACGCGCTGTCCATGGTCGAGAGATCGGGCATCGGCTTGGAGGGGAAGAACGCGCGCAGCCGCCCCTTCTTAATGTCGGCAACCCAGATTGTCCAGCGGATACCGGCTTCCGGGTAGGAATCCCATCGCTTGCCGGGGTCATATCGGAGCGCCTGGGTGGCGAAGGCGACTTTGCCCAGGTCATGCCGCCATTCCTGTAAGCCCGCAACAAGCTCCTGCAGAGGGCTGAGCGGCAATGGAACCTCCTCTCCCGTCTCACCAACATCTGCGGCGATGGAGCCTTCCGCTCCCTCCGTCATATACACCGAACTCAGATTCTTAGTGTGTGGTGGCTTGAAACTCGACACCCGCATACCTGCCAGCGCTTCGGCGGCGATATTGCAGAACATCGAGTCGGTCAGCAACTTCTCGACCTGGGCCGCGGCCCGTTCATCCCCCAGAAAATCGATCAGACCCGCGCGCACTTTCAGGACGGCGGGGTCATGCGGGTTCAGTCGCTCAAGCAGCCCCACGACGATGACTCGCGCCGCCGCCGTCTTCGGGCTTTTCGGGAAGCGTTGGATGAACCTTTCGTAGCCGGCGAGCAGGTCCCGAATGGCAGTCTTCTCCTCAGTTGGTCTTGCCCTTTTCCCCTTCGCTAACTCTTGTTCAAACTTGGTTCGTCGAGTCTCAATCCGCCGCCAGTTCGTCTCCGGGCTTAAGCACCACCGCCACACCCCATAGGAGGCAACCACGAGGAAGAGCAAACCGACGACAATCACCTTCCGCTTCCCGAGACCCGCGATCTCTTTTCCTCCTCTCACCATCTTGTCTCTCCCCCCTTCTCCTTCTTAAACACCTCTGCAAACTTGCGAGCCTCGCGGGCCAGTGGATGGTGAGGATACCGGCGGGCCACCTCGTGCATGAGGTGGATTGACTCATCCCATGAGTCGTGGCGCTTGTTTTCGTCGGACCACCATGCGTTGAAGTTCGCCAACCAGCGCGCACAGCAGGCGGCGCGGTAGAGAGCCTGCGGAGCGACCGGCGAATGAGGGTAGCGCCGAGCAATCATCAGACAGATCTTCTTCGCCCGCGCATAGACCTCGTGGCTGTGCATGTGATTCCGCGCCGCCGTGTTGTCCTGCCGCGTCGCATGGTCAGCGTTCCACCAGAAGTCAAAGGCCAGCTCACGCTCCTGCTGCCACAGCGCCGAATTGTAGAGCAGCAGGTTCCCGTGTGTGTAATAGTAGGAAGCGTACCGATAGAGAGCGGCGGCTTTCTCATCGGTAGACCTTGCGACCGCACCGGCTCGCTGGAGCGCCTCCAGATCATGCCCCGCGATCAATGGATCGGGGCTGGCCTTTGCAGCCCACTCGCGCCGTCCCTTGCTGTATTTCTCGTACCTGGCACGCGGAATGCGCTTCAGCCAGCGTTCCGACTGCCGCCACCGTTCTTCCCGCAGATAGCGAATGCCCAGTGAGTACGCGATCAGATCGAGTTGTGGATGACGAGGGTGGCGGGACAGGAAGGCTTCCATCTCTCGCGTGGTCATCCGCGCGTCCAGCAGAAAGGCAATGTCCGCGCGATACCCAAGCGCGAAATAGAACTCCAGTGCCCTACCGAGGTCGCCGACCACTTCATAGAGAATCGCCAACTCCTCGCGCCCCCCGTGCCGCAGAGGACTGTTGGGGAAGCGGCGGATCAGTTCGTTGAAGTCGGCGAGGGCGGCGCGGTAGCGTTTCAGCTTGTGCAGGGTCGCGCCGCGAACGTACAGCGCACGGTCTGAGGGGTGTGGGCGCATCGCGCGGTTTGCCCACTGCAGCGCCTTTCCGTATTGCCGTCGCTGGTAGTAGACCTCCGCCAGACGCACCTCCACCATCGGCGGTAAGGAATGGTATGGCGACCGGTCCCTGCCAGCAACCGCGTCTGCCAGACGAGCAAGATTCGCGAGGTCTGCGGGATCGTTATCACAATGGTACAGGCGGTAGTAAATGTACGGTGCGGCGAGGTCAGACTGGCGCAACAGCAAGCGCGAAAACCTGTAGGCGTCGGTGGGAGACAGCAGCTTCCTTGTGCTGTCGATGCAATCCACAGCGCTCCGATATTCCTCAAAGTTACCTGCGTTGGACAGTCTCCTCAGATACTCCGCCAGAAGTCGCACCCGCACCTTGCCTGACTCCCGGCGCGCCTTGCCCTTATTCTGGCGATGCATCTCTCGGCAGACAGTCTCAACCGACGGCAAATCGCCCAGCGCAAAGTAGAGGGGCAGAGCCTTGTGGTACTGCTTTGCCAGATAGTGAAGCCGCGCCCGCAGGCCGAGGACGGACCGACGGAAGCGCGTCTGCGGGAATTGCCTCACCAACTGCTCCAGGGCTTTCTTCCCCGCCTCCATCCGCCGCGCCTTGGGATCATCGGGGAACAGCCCGCAGCGGGCAATCATGATGAGAGCGGCTTCGCGTTTGACACGATGCGGGAACTCCCGGAGGAGTTGCTGGTAGAGCGCCACGGCACGAGGATGGTGTCCCCACTCGTACTCCAGCGATGCCAGTTGATAGAGCGCATGCTCGCGAAGAAAGCCCGCCGAGCCGTTTGCTCGGACGCTTTGAAAGACCCCCTGCGCCTCCGTCAACTTCTCATCCTCGCAAAGCGCCACCCCACGGAGATAGAAAGACAACGCGCTGGCGAACTGTGGAGCCAGCGGCGGCTTCATCGCCTCCACTTGTCGCAGCACCTCCACACGGTCGCGCAGACTGCCAGTCCACCGGAACTCTCTTGCCACCTGCTCGTACGCTCGTCGCGCTTCCGTCCACCGGCTTTTGCGCACCAACTCGGCCGCACGCTGGTGCATTTCTTTTCGCGCGCGGTCACGCGTCTCCCAAGCGTCGTCGAGTTGCTCCTCGTTCAACACCCCGCCCTTTGCATCGCCTATCCCATAGGCGTCTTTCAGCGGCCGGTCGTCATACTCGCCGCGCCAGTTCAAAACCGCGCGCCGGGGCGGGATGCCAAAGTCCGGCGAACCGCTGTGGAAGTGGATGGAGTGGTACTGCTCCGGGATATGCGCCTGGGAGGGCAAGTCATAGCAGATCAACAACAGCGCCACCACGGATGCGAACGCCCGATGTGGCGATTTGAACATGCTGGCGACTGTTCGCACGACGAGCCTCACAGCGCACCACCCCCTCTCTATTCGGGATATCGTGATTGTAACAAGATCGAGGGGTTTGAAGAATAGATGCATCACTTCTCACGAACGCCGCAGTGTTGTCAACACTGCGACATCCTGCGACATCCTGACAGGTCCCTCGTTACTAATCAGCCCTGAATATCTCACTACCACACTTCATCTCCCGCCCGTCCTCCGACCAGATGAGAAGCGCCGGATTGCATCATCGGGTCGGGCATTGACTTGACTGGTAGAAACGCGCGCAGAGTTACGGCTTTCAGGTCGACAACACAAGTCGTCCAACGGAGGCGGCAGACGGTTACCTTGTTCTCCGATTACTGGAACTGAGGAATGCAATGAGTGGCGAACGCGACACGACCGAGGTCATGCCCGCCCGCTTCCGAGCCATCGACTAACCAGTGGCTGGTGTTGAGTGGCGACACGACCTTCCTACGGGACAGCGCCTCCACCGCCGCGCGAGGCAAACCGACGCCTCGTCGGCGATGTCACGGAAGGCTGCTTCCTTCGATAGTTTCCTCAACTCCGTGATCGCCCGTTCAATGCCTGAGAAGGAAGCCAGGACCGCGCGGACTTGCAGGATGAGAGGGGAGTCGGGGTTGAGTTTCTTCAGCAGGCGAGTCAATTCGTTCAATCCAATCACCACCGTTGCCTCCTCTCCTTCTCAAACACCGCGGCATACTTGCGTGCTTTGGGAGCAAGCCGATCATGCGGGTAGCGCCGAGCCATTTCGTTCATCAACCGCACCGATTCTTTCCAGAAGCTGTGACGGCTGTTCTCATCGCGCCACCAGCCATTGAAATCGGCCAGCCGGCGAGAGCAACAGGCGGCGCGGTAGAGAGCCTTGGGCGCGACGGACGAGCGCGGATAGCGACGGACGATCTTGAGACAAATCTCTCGCGCGCGGTTGAGGCATTCATGCTCATATTGGTGTTTGTGCGCGGCGATGTCGTCCTGCCTTGAGGCGTGACCCGTTCCCCAGAAGAAGCCGAAATTGTGAGCCCGCACTCCCTGCCAGAGGGGAGCGTTGTATAGCAGCAGGTTGCGCCGCGCGTAGTAGTAAGTGGCCTGGGAGTAGAGAGCCTGGGCTTTCGCTTCGGAAGTGTGAGCAGCCGTCACAGCCGCTTTCAGTCGCCTGAGGTCGTGAATGGTCTTCAAAGGATCATACTCGATACTCAGCCTTTGCACATCCTCCAAGATGGGCCATTCAGTCTTCCACTTTTCGGTCCTCAACCTTTGCAGCGCCTGTGGCGATAGCCGATCGAAGGATCTTTCTGCACGGTCAAGCTTGTCCGCCCGCAGATAGCGCATTCCCAGAGAATAGATCAGCAGGCGACGCCGGGGATGACGGGGATGCGAGGCGAGGTATCTGCTTGTGTCCGCCGTGCTCATTCGGGCGTCGAGGAAGTAGGCGACATCAGCGTGGTAGTTGAGAGCGAAGTATTGATCCAGCGCCTTGCCAAGTTGACCGCGGTCTTCGTAGAGCATGGCCAGTTGTTCATGAGCGGCCGGCGCCAGGTAGGTTCGCGGATACCGTCTCAGGAGAGTCTCAAAATCAGCAATAGCCTCGCGTCGCCTTTTCAGTTGGGACTTCGCCAATCCACGCAGGAAGTAGGCGAGGTCGCGACCGGCACTCCTGTTGCGTCGGTTCAGCGAAGTTAGCGCATGATTCGCCCAGCGCAGCGACTTG
>JACQGJ010000693.1 GCA_016199605.1 Armatimonadota bacterium
CGTCGGGCGCGGGAAAGCTGAGGGTCTGGAAGAAAGACGACCGGAGTGAGACCACCCCGCTGACGTGGGACCTCTCCACCGTAAGCCAGCCGGGAACTTTGTGGGTGGAAGGCCTCGCCGCCAGCGATGCGGTAGGCGACCAGGTGCTTGAGGCGACGTATGACTGGTGCATTCACCTGGACGACAACGTGCAAGCGACGGTAGAACCGAGGGAAGGGGATTCGGAGGCGGTCCTCAAGATTCTCCAGAAGAAGCGGTCGGGCACAGGGTTCATCTACTCCTGGGCGTCCGGGGACCTCAGCAACTGGGTCTACCCAGTGGTGGAAGTGAAGGTCGCTCCGGGAGAGCAGTTGGTTGCGCCGGAGAGCGGCGTGTTGCACCTGCGGGTGGAGGAGGACTCCAGTCTTCATGCCTGGGCGGACCGGCACTTTGATATCGCCGTTCTCTTGAACGACACCACCGGGTGGTGGAAGCGGACGAGCGCGTGCGGTCAGCCCGAAACGTGGGAGCCGCTGGAAGGGAACGAGCGCGTCACCGACAGCAATAAGGACGGCGCGTCGGCACAGGTGTATCGCTGGGACGGATTTCTCTGGAACACCGTCGCTGCGTTATCGGGGACGGACGTGGACGGTCAAGCGTGCAAGATCCTGGGACACAACGGGCCGCACCTGTTATCTCTCGCCAAACATCCCGCGGGCGGCGGAAGCAGCGAAGACGTCACGGCAGGAGTCTCCTTTCACGAATGGGACCCGACGGTGGGTGGGTGGAAAGATCCATACGCAGTTACGCCCAGCGGTATCAGCCCGACGGTGGCCAACATCACGTTCACCGACGTAAAGACCAACGTCAACGAAGACTATTTCATCTACGATCCGACCGACACGACCCACCCAGAACGGCAGCAACCGCCGTTCAGCTTCAAGATCAACGACGGGGTGAACCAGGGAGGGTATCAGTTCTACATCCCCATGCGGGACACTTCGAACATGACCTGGCCGACGGACAGTTATGGCAACCATGTGGGCCCGTACGTTCTGGGTCAGACCGCCGATGGGAATGCGACCGCAACCTGGAACGGGAAACTGGACAACGGCACCGGCGCGGACGTCACCGATCCCTGCACCTACACCTTCGACATCTGGGTGTGGGAGACTCCGAACATCAACGACTGGTCCGGCAGCCAACTGGTGGATGATAGCCAGTGGATGAAGTACAACTACTATCTCTGGATACCGGAGAACTATACGGCAAACGGTGAGGTCAAACCGGGGCACGAGCTCTCCTTCGATTATGATGAGGAGGCGGGTGATGCGGAGAAGGCGTATATTAGCTTTTACTACGAGGATTACTACCACGAAGATCCTCTGGGGAGCCTCGTCTACCTTCTCGACGGCGACTTCAACGTGAAGGCCGCCTACGCGCAAACCCCGGTGCATGATCGGACACCCTATGAAGGCATCGATATCTACACTCTCACAGATCAGGACAAAGCAGGCGACTGGCGGGCCATCTTTACGGGCTTTGATAACCACCGTGAGGGGAGACGCGATCATGAGTGGCGGAGGATAGTAGCAATCAATCAACGCACGATGGTGAATGCCATATCTCTGCGGGAAATATACTTCCTGAAGACTGGACCGGATGACCTGGTCAACCTCAAGGACAGAGACGGTACCGGGCTCCCGGTTGCCGGACGACCGCATTGGAAGGAAAACAAGATAGCGACCACTTTGGATGACGAGAAGTTCCCTGTCTGTTACCACCGGAGCCAACATTGGTTTGACTTGTCAAAGGCCAGTGAGCAAGAGGCGACCGGTCTGCAGGCCAAGAAGAGGATCGTGATGAAAGCGAAGTTTGCTGGGAGAGGATGGGTAAGAGTGCGAGTATGTGCCAACGATGACACAGTCCTGTTTGGGCCCGTAACGGTCTCGCTCGGAAGTGCCCTTCACACCCTGAAAGATAATATTGGACTCATTCCGAGAACAGTGGACCGGAAGCTGCTGGAGTTTCGCTGGCAATGGCAACCTCTTGTAGGAATAAATGCGTGGACTGACTTTCCTGTTCGTCCAACCACACGGCATCGGTTGTACGTCCTTAACACCGGCAACACTCCGGTGCACGACGCCATGTTCGAACTCGTGCACTTGAGTTGCGGTTGGGCGGCCGGTAAAGCCCAGAAAAAGGACGTGACTGACCTGGATCCGCCATCGGACAAGCCGTGGCTTGGTACTCATGTATTTAACGCTATCTGGTATGGTATCAAGCAACTGTCGGTTCCGGTACCCACCTGGGACCGAGTCACGAATTCTGTGCAGGAAGATGGTCCCATCTACTATTGGCAGACATCCGAGCAGCCCCCGCTTGGGGTGGCGAAAATGCTCCGAACGAAGAATGGAAGCTGCGAGGCATGGACGCGGTTTCTAAGAGACATGACGTGGGCCCATGGCATGGTATCGACGGACCCGGTCAACCAGCACCCGGATTGGCAACCTGATGGCGTTTCAATCACCTACGCCGACCCTTATCCCGCGGGCACATATGACCATCCGACGCGGATTTTGGTGAAGGATTGGAACGCGCCCGGGCAATCACTTACGGTGGACGACCAATGGATAGAGCATGGCGTAGAATGGATTGAGGCGAACTTGGAGGCAGACGGACTTGTAGCGCAAGGGAATGCGACACCCGCGATGAAGATATTCCCCAGCCATGCGATTGTCAGGTTTGCCAACCGCTATTTCGATCCCAGTTACGGGATAAGCGAGACATCAACTAACGATCTAAGAGAGAACCTGAGGAGATACGCGCTTAGAGCCATCGCTGGCTTGGCGAAGAACGAGAACCTGACAGCAACCGGCGGGTACACGAGCCTGGAAGCGATTGCGAGCAACGGGACGGACAGTATGTTATTCCAGGACCCGATTGGCTATATTAAAGTGCCTCCGCCGACTGAGTAACGGTGGAGCACGTCCTGGGCTTGACAGCACTCGAGGTCCATCACGGTGTAACGATGACTAGATTCAGATGGTTCAAATCAGTCGAGAAGACGCGGAAAATGCTCTGGCTCTTGATTGCCGGGGCCATTGTAGGCTGGGCAGGCCTGCGACTAATGCCCAGTCCGTATGGCAAGCCAAGGTGTGTGTTTGGCGTGTCGCGATACACGTACCGTCCACGTCTGGCGGAAACAGATGATGGCGTCAAGTTGATCTGTCGCAGTCAGGTCACTGGCAAAGCGTTAAAGCGAACGGGCGGGCTCGTCGGGTACGAATGGGCGACTGGTGTGTCTTACGCCCGTTACAACTCCGCATCGCGCAAATTCTCAGGGCAGCGGTTGTTAGGGGGGTTGCTAGGTTTCCCGGATGGTTCCCTTGGTGTTGTTCCTGTGAAAGGGGAGAACCTCTGGTTTTGCTTCGTTCAGTTGCATCAGGGGATTCGTAAGCTGAAGTCATGCACTTGGGATGCTACGCGCAAGACAACTGGCATGATGGATGAAGGTCCCGATTCTCACGACATGTCACGGCCAGTTTATTCCGGACTGAACCGAGGGAAGGATATGCCGCATTTCGCGAAGGTGAGAGATTACACCGGCGTTTTGATGTACCCCGGCGCCGAGTTCTACGAGGTGCGTGCGTATCCCGCAAAACCATCGGAGTGGTTCGTGGTCGGCGGGGGCGGCACGAATTCATCCAAGGTTTTCATCACGAAAACAGAGGACTCGGGTAGGACATGGAATCCCGATCCCCTGCGGAATCTTGAAATGAAAGGTATCTCGCCGTGCATGGCTCCCCGCTCAACTGGAGGTTACGTGGTGGTGTGCATCCAACGAAGCGTCCCTAAGGCCTCCGACGAACATTGGCCTTCTGAGGCAGAAGATGAAGGAACCACCTTTGAGTTCCCTAAGTCGCGGGGCTGGTACTTGGAGCGGCGTAACCTGAACCACCTTTCCATTCTCAGATCCGGCAAGGATGTAGGCTTCGGCAAGCAGCAGACGGTCATTCTTCCGGGATACGCGGCTCTCGGCTGTGACCTCTACTGGGGCAAGGACGGACTTCTCTGGCTCATCTTCAGTGGGATTAAGCTGAAACCGGGTCAAACCATTCCTGTTGAGCGTCAACTCGGGGCAACAGAGGTTTTCCTGACGCTGTCCAGAGATGAGGGTGTCACATGGGAAGAACCGTATGCCGTAACAAAGCACCGAGGTCACAAATCTGAACCAACGGTGGTGGTGACCGACAAACTGGTCATCGTGGCCTACACGCTGGAACACATAACCAATGTGCGCCATAGGATCGAATGCGACAGGGACAGAGAAGTATGGGCCCTCACCCTGCGGCGAAACTGCCTTCCCTTCGGCGTGGAATGAGAGCGGCCAGCGTTTTGCATAGTTGGTGATGGGCCGAATTACACGGCTTCACATTCCGTCAATCAGAATGCTTGAGGTCTTGAGGTGGCAAGAGAGAGTAGTGATCTTCCAGTAAGTGGATGATGTCGAATATGCAACGTTCTCTGGGGTTGTGTTTCAGTAGAGTGTGCAATCTGAAGGAGTAATGCAAGGTGCAAACCTCCCCCTCATCTATCCTCTACATGCTTATAATACCATTGACGCTGAGCGAGCTGGGATTGCCCGCGGCGGGCCAGCAGCCTCCATCATACGAGAGTTTTTTTGCCTCCAAGCAATACCGTTCCTACCTCCTCGCCTCTGAGAAAGTCCTCGCCGAGAAGCCGGTGGAGCAGTTGGCGGTATTCACCGATCTGGTTCGCGTTGCGATGGCCGCGGAGAAGGCGGGGATGCGGAAGGACGCGGTGACGTGGCGGATTACGGAGACATTGACGAAGTCTCCCGACGCGATTCGCTACTTCACGGCGACGCAGAAGGTGATGGCGGGTGACTGGAAGGCGATGGGAGAATACTTTACCGCGAAAGCCCCGGATTTCGACCAATGGCTACGATGCATTCCGGTGTGGAAGGAGCACGGCTATGAGGAGTTGTCCCGTCTCTTCTCCGCCGTCGCGGTGCTGGGACCCATGCGCAACCCCGAACAGATGACGCAGCCGCTCATCGACTGGGTTTCCTTCACCGGCAAGGAGCGCAAGTTCCTCGACGAGTTTCTGCCACCCTACCTGGACAAGGACCCGATGAAGCTACGGGAACTGTGCAACCTGCTGTTCAACCTTTACCAGCGAGGCGGGATGACCCCCGCAAACGGGGGGAAGGTGAGCGAAGCCCGAGGGGCGGACTTCCTTGACCTGGCCTTGCAGATCGGCAGGAACGTCGGCTTTGTCAGCCTGCGGACGGCGGACCTGTTCACCTACGACCGGAGACCGGACGCTCTGAAAGTGCTTCAGGCTGTTGTCGAGCTGCAAAAGGAGAACCTGAAGAACGGCGCTCCCAGCGCGCAAAGCCCCCGGTCGGAAATCGGGCAGATCGCCGGCAACCTCGCCGACGCCGCGGAGGCGTGCAGCCGTAAAGGCTTCCCCGAGGAGGCGGAGCATATCTACCTCGACGGTCTTAAGACGGTCCCCGACCCTTTTGCCAACGGTCTTCGCCTCGCCTACTGCAAGCAATTGCGGTGGGAGAAGAACACCGAGGCCCTCACGGCGAAGCAAACCGGCGCAGATCCTCTCCTCGCCGCCACCGCTCTTCTGGTCGAACAGCAGCTCCCTGAAGCCGCTCGCCTTGCCAACACTGCCGTCCGAAACCCCCGTCTCAAAATCCCCAATCGCCTTGCCGCCTGGGGACTCCTTCTGAAAGCCGATCCGTCCGCCGCCCTGGAGGCGGGTCCCGGATTGCTCAAGGAGAAGCAATCGCGGGAGGAGATGCACTGGATGGGGCTGCAGGTGTGGGACGCCATTGACAGCCTGACCCCCCGCCGGCAGACGCGCACCGGAGCGCCGGAAGTGTACCGACCTGTCACCGCAGTGAAGGACTGGGCGGTGAAAGCCGCCGGTCTCCTGGAAACGATCGTCAACCGGGACCCGTTCACTCTGCCCGGTCCGGACGGGCTCCGGTACGCGGCGGCCTGCGTGTTGGGATTGTCCGGTCAGGACTCAAAGGCCCGGGACCTTCTCGCCAAAGAGGTGGTCTATCAGGTGTCGCCGCCGAAGACCGGGTGGCTCTTCCCTGCCTTCCAGCAACCATCGGCATTAACCGGCTCCCGGAGTGTCAGCTCTTCCGGCGGAGGCGGAGCACTGGGGATGGGTCAGACCCCCGCCGCGCCCGGTGGGGCAGGCGCCGCTTCTCCCCCAGGGATGGGTCCCGGTCCGCCGGTCTTGGCCCCCGGCGATCGCTTCAAGCCGCGAACCTTCACCGACCCGGCGCCGGGACAATTGGCGTCGCTGACGGAGCACATGGAGAACTACCTTGCGGGCTGGGCGGCGCGGACCGCGCCATAGCCGCGTGATTCCGGTCGCCTTTGCAGCAAAACAGACACACGCGAAGCCTTGGGCGAGTCCGGTCGTTCAGCATGATGATGCTTGAAACAGCGAACGATTCGGCCCCAACGGCAACTAATCACCTGAACGAAACGCCACACGAACCCACCAGTGAGGCTTGTCGGTTGAGCGACAGTGCCACGACGACCTTGAACGCAGGGAGGTGATTCTGAAGTGCTCGGAGATATTCTTCTGTTCGTTGCCACCGGTGTGAGCATTGGCTTGACAATCTTGCTGGGAGCTCGTCTTCGGTCCGCGCCGCGAAAGGCCCGACTTTTAGTCCTCCTCGCGGCGTGTGCAGGCTTCGCTGTGGGGACTCTCGACCGCTTGTTTGGCATCGAAACACCGCTGACTAACGTCGTCTACTGGAAGGTCGGTGGGTCTGGTTGCTTATCTTTGGTTACGTGCCTGCTGTTTCTCTCGTATGCCGCCGTCACCCGTCGCACCCACCCACAGAGGTTGATGGTGTGGTTTCTCGCCTCGATCGTGACTCTCGTCCTGGTCTTGGTTGGCGGTTCTTCGCTCTTCTGGAGAGCATGGGGGATGAAAGCACTGTCGCGAAAGCCAGGGCCAGACGGAATACTCAAACAGTCCACAGCGTTCACTTGCGCTCCTGCCGCCGCTGCTATGATGTTGCACTGCTATGGCATTGAGGCGTCAGAAGGGGAAATGGCATACTACGGTCGCACCAATCTCCTGTTAGGCACTTCGCTCTACGGAGTTGCTCGCGGGTTGCGAAACCGGTACCGATACACTGGTTTCTTCCCTACCTATGAACATACGTCACTACGGAGGGCTTCCGAGGTAAGACTCCCCTTCGTCGCCGCCCTTAGTCTTCCTGAGACCGGTCCTCATGCAGTGCTGGTGGTCGAATATCATCCCAGCGAGGTCGTGGTAGTCGATCCCTACCTCGGCAAGCACAGACGCCTGTCAACTCGTGAGTTCGCAAACGCATTTCTGGGCGATATCGTTTCCATACAGTCCACAGGCAGCAGGGACTACTTCTTCCCTGACCGGGGACCAATGTGTGAACTCCTCAAAACACTCCTTCCCGTCGTCAACCTGCTGCTACGGAGAAACGATGATCTGAGGTATGAATACTACGAGAGAGTTTGGAGGAACGGACCAGACATGTCAATCGAATCGACTACCTGAAGGCCCACTTGCTGTTTACGGACGATCCCCATCGCAGTTCTCGACGGGCCGGGTACGGCATTGCCTAACCGTCTGTCCATCACCTCTCACCTCCTTGGGTAGCTTTCCATCAAGCCGTTACCGAGATAGAATGGAGCAGCGAATGCATCGGTCGGAGACGAGCGAATGGACAGAAGAATACCCGACTTGTTGGAAGCCTTGAGATCCTGTGACGATATCACACCGGCGTTTCACAAAATCGAACGGTGGGCCAAGGAAGGCAACACGGAACTGCTTTGCGAGTTGGCGTCGGCCGCTCTGACGGAGATGGACAAGGACCTGAACCGCAAATTGTTGATGTCGAGGGTTTGGGAGCATGTTCGCAACGTAATCGCGCTCCGACGGGGGTTTCCTCAAGCATCGGCTACCATCAGGCTCGCGCATTTGTTGCTGGAAGCGAAGGAACAACCGGAACGGGCCGATGAAGCTCTTCGCGAAATGGCATCCCAGACAGCATTCACCCACTCCCCGAGAGACCTGAGGAGACTATTTCGTGATTTCACAGATGATCCAGGATCCTCAGAGTTCCTCAACCTTCTCACCCAGGAAATGGTCATCCGCGGAGTGCGGTGTGACAAGTTGCCGGAGGTTGCGGAACATGGCGAAAAAGCCAAATCCAAAGGGCATCCTCTGGCCTCTCTTCCATTGCGCCTCACGTCGATTGAGGGGCAAGCCAAGCGATACGCTCCGAACTACGGCCCCACGGGAGGGTGGGGAATATGGCTCCCCTACTCACCCTATCGGAAGGCCACGAAGGTCGTTCGCATCTCGACGACTGCGGCGCCGGTTCGGGCCAAAGAGGTGCGGGGACAGGCGGAAAGCCGCGTCATCGAGTTGGCTTTCTGAAACTGGCGGGAGTCTTACAACTGGAATTTTGAGCTCAGAGTCTTCACGTTTGACCGTGCTATTGCACCAAGTGAGATAACGTTGCCTTTGCTCATGAGCCTTGGATTGGAGAGTCTGGAGGAGACTGCGGTGGAACAGATCACAGCCTACCACACAACACCTCCTGATATCTTCAACATCATCTTCTCTCTCTCGGCGTATGGAGGAACATACAGCCGTGAAAAGATGGGGGCGTACGGCAGACTGGAGGCGTGGCAGTTTATGAGGGGCCTTGTTGGGGTGGAAGCAGAGACGAGCGTGGCCTCTGCTTCCGAATCTGCTGAACGGACGACATGGGTTTACTATGAAGCGTCCAATGATAGGTTCCTCCATGCTCTGGTCTGGTTTGGCATGGCAGCACTTCGTCCGGACGGGAGAAGCCTGGTCGTTCTTGCCGGCTCAGACACAGACTGACTCACCGTAGATCATGATTGGCTATCCCCTGACAGTGAGCAACTCACTGCCTTAGCCATCTGACAAGTCCCACAATGACCAGATTCAACGTCAATGATCAATTCCCTTTTGCTGGCACCCTCAGAATCCGGTCTACCTGCATTTCCTTCACCGCTTCGTTCTTGGCCGGGGCGAACCATAGGTAGTCGCCCCCTTCGGGTACGAGGGTGGCGATTTTGATTGTCTGTCACTGCCCGAGCGCGTTGGGCAGCGTCCGGCTTGACCGAATCACGCCGGAACAGCGGCAGAAAGCTTGCCTTTATGCTGTCGGTTCCATTGCCCCAGGCGGAACAAAGAATCTGCCGCTTCGACCAAGGCTTGTGCGCCTCCGGGTTCGAAATAGACTTCGCCGCACTGCTGGCAGACCAGAGCGCGGATACCGGAAACCGATACCGTCATTCCCTCTCGCTCGAACTCGCGTGACAGGGTCTGATAGGCCACCTGGCCGCCGCAATCCGAGCAGGGAGAACCCATCATGTCACTCATTTTCGATCATGTGTCGCGCAGCGTGCAACCGGACGCGATATCGACCCGCGTCAACCAACTGCTGGAGCCGTTGAGCGACATCCTGTCCGCCCTTGTTACTCACGAGTCACGCTCCATGTATCTGAATTCGAGGCTCGTGCGGAACTGTCCCGCTTGCAGGCGCGATTATGATCCACTGTCTGCTGATATGCAACTCAGTTCTATCCGCCTCCGAGCGGCACTCCGCCCCCATCTGTGAGTGCTCGCTACTCTTTCACCGGCACGATCAGGATTCGGTCCACCTGCATTTCCTTCACCGCTTCGTTCTTCGCCGGGGCGAACCATAGGTAATCACCCGCTTCGGGGACGAGGGTGGCGATTCGGATGGTCTGCCACTGGCCGGGTTTGTTGGCGGCGTCAGCAAGCTGTCCTCCGCCTCGTCCAAGTTTGCTCTCTTGGTTATAGATGCCGTAGGTCATACCCACTCCGTCCACCTTGTCCCGGTTGCCGAGGACGCGAACCACCGCCAGTATGTCATACTTCCGGTTCGGCTCAAACAGGCTGATGGGATAGAGCCACTGCAACGCCCACTCGTTGGTGAAGCCGATGATGTAGGAGACCTGTCCGTCTGATGCCGTCGGATCGAAGCGGCGGCCGGAAAGCTCACCTTCCCGGTAGCATCCGAGCGACGAGTCCTGCGCCTCGATGACTCCCGGGGCAGACCGCTTGACGCCGCCCGATTCATTGGCGCAAGTCACGGTGATTTTCCATTCTGTGAAATCATTGGATTTGAGGGTTGGCACTTCAAACGTGGCGGCGACGCTGACTAATCCGTCTGGTCCGGGCCCAACACTGAGGGCCGCGAGCGGTCCACTCGCCGCGAGAGTGACTGCCCCGCCTTCCGCTACCTTCAACGTTACGGGCTGACCGGCGATTTCCGCGGCGGTTGCTGTTACGGTCCCCAACGATTCCGGAATCAGAGGGGGCACCGTCTTCTCACCAAACGCCCCGATCACTTTTACTTCGCCTGCGAGGGCAACGAGCAATCTGGCGGTCGCCTGCAACGGCTGATCCTGCTTCGTGTTGGTCACTTTGCTGGATAGAGCAATTCCGTCAGCAGCAGGAGCGATGGAGCGGGTGATCTTGAAACCATTCGGCAGGTCCGCCGTGTAGCTTCCGGTCTGCGTGTCGCGAGCAAACCGCTCATTTGTGCCGAGATTCTTGTAGAACGTCTCCGAGTAGGCCGCGACACCTGTTGACTGCGCAGTGTTCGGTGAGAAGACGAGGCGGTCGAGTTTTGAGGTTGAATCACGCACCGCAAGCAAGCGACACCCCATGTCGGGAGCGACGGCTGCAAACAAGTGATCTCCCTTCACCCAGACAACATCGGCACCGGTCAAACCGAGACCGACCTTGCCATAGAACTCGTCCACCTGCGGAGGGTTCACACCGTGCCCGCCTTCGCTGAGACATTTCAGCCCCACGGCCTTGGCCGTCTCAAAAAATCGGTTGGAGGCATCGGACACCGACTTTGGGACTTCGGGCGCGAATCGCGTTTCCGTCAGTTTCCACGTCCCCTGCGACTTGCCCATGCTCTTGCAGAGCACGACATAGTCAATCGGCATCCGCGCCTGACGGACTCGCAACAGCAACTCCTTGTCACCCTTGACCGCTGCCTCGGCTTTCTCGAAAAGCGCCTGCGATTGGGCGATCAAGTCATCGGTGAAGATCGGCGCGTCGGGGGTGAACCAGCAGGGCACATTCACGTCTTTCTCAGCCACGGACTTCTCGAGCATCCGCTGGTATTCCTCGATGGGTTTGGCGGCCGGACCGTAGACGCCGTTGAGGAAATCCCTGCGCACGGCGTCACCGTCCACGTTGGGATTCCAGAGTTGCTTCGCAAGCATGTAGTTCCGCAGCTCGTTGTTCTCGCCGCAGCCTCCAGGGCCGTAGTTGCCTTCCTCGAAGATTCCCTTCACTCCATTCTCATAGAAGAAGCGAACGTTCGCCCCGAGGTGTTTGAGGTTCGGGAAGGGAACCATATAATGAGAAAACGAGGTGATGTAATCCCAGATGTAGAGGCGATTGCAGAGCTTGTGCCAGCCGCGGATGTCGTCGGCGAAGGACTGGTTGCGCTTGCCGGTTTCCAGCGGCTGCCCGAAATCACACTCGATGCTGCACAGGCGGACGATTACGTTGGGTCGCGGTCGGATCGTCTTCGGCGGTTTGCGGGTATATTGATAGGCCAGCGTGTCAATCGCCACGTCGGGGTACTCCTTTTCCACACCTTCAGCCACCTGATTCACGAAGGTGATGAGCGATCCCGCCGGGCTTCCTTCCGCGTCGTCAATCGCCTTGCAGTTGGCGCACTGGCAGTTGCCGTGCCAGTCGTTCTGCGAGACGCTGACAATCGCGACGTCGGGATTCCTTTGGATGACCTCTTTGACTTTCTGCACCACAAGATTGACGACATCGGGATTGGTGAGACACAACTGCGCGTTGTCTGCGGTTCGCTTGCCGCCGATCTCGGAGAAGTATTCGGGATGGTCTTTGAAGTAGACGCTGGGGGGAATCATCATCGGCTGATAGAAGGAATGGACGAAGGGATCGTAGATGACCTTGCCGCCATGCTCTTCGGTGAGACTCGCCGACGCGCTGTTGCAGCGGTTACGCGAAGCCCAGTCGGCGTCGAAGCCGTCGGTGTTGAAAGGTTCGCGATACTCCATCGCGGGAACCTGGGTCTCGTTCAGGTTGGGGATGGTGATGGTATCCGGCTTCGGGATCCTGCTGACCTTAGACGTATACCAGCGGCAGCCGAGCTTCTCCTCGAGAAAAGCATACACGCCATACATTGTTCCCCGCGGCCGACCTCCGGCAATGATGAGGCAGTTGCCTTTGGTCTGAATCAGGAATCCCTCCTTGCCCAGCTTCTTCCAGTCAGGAGTGACCCCCAACTTGGCAAGGTGCGCGTTGTTGCCGAGCAGGATCGCCTTCGGGGGCAGCGCGGTGGTGTCGTCCTGAATCGCGAACTGCGCGCCTCCGATCTGCTGTAGAAACGACGCGAGTTCGGCCGCGGCGCGTTTCTCCGAAGGAATGGCGTCCTTTGGAGTGACGATGACGTAGTCGGTCGCGCCCTTGGAGGAGAGAATCAATGGTTTCGCGGACACTGTTGATGCGAATGACAGCGCCGCCACAAGGAGAGTCAGACGTTGCATATTGAAGTCATTTCCTTTCTCTGGAAGCCACACTTATTGGCGTGACTCTGGAGTCCGAATGGTATCACGCTATCGGGAGATCATCCAAATGAAATCTTGGCGTATGCAGTTTGCCTGCGGGGCCAGGGGACGCGAGAGATCAACTCTCTCTGTCCTCCTCGACATACCCATACGCCCTGGCTATCGCCTGGCGAGGGTCGAACCTCTCTTCAACCGGGCCGAGCTGCTTTTCCAGCTCGCACGGCGGCCCACAAGTGTCGAGGTTCTCGCCGCGGGCAAAGCCCTCTGCTAACTCCACATAGTGGAGGAAGGTCGGAGTACACGATCATCCCCAACTTCCCACTCGCGGCGGGGATGGACTCGCAATGTGCTACTTCTATGGTTGGTGACATGGAATCTCCTATTGCATTTGGTCAATGACCAGATTTCTAAAATCGTGCCTATCAATATCAAGCGAAACGGTGTTTCCATCGAGCTTGATTTCCCTTCCGGTTTCCGCGTCTGTAACCCTGAGATGATTTATGTTCCACCGGCTGAAATCAAGCTTCGCCTGAACCGTCTGTTTGGATCTATCGAGGTTGGAGACATATAGCAGCGCGCCTTTGCCGGGACGGACAAAGAAACTTGCTTTCACGGAGACAGGCAAACCGGACACGGCCTGATTGTTCCCCTTCTGCCAATAACCGAAGAACCGGGAATCGTTTTCCGATATGCCGAACTTGTTTTCCGTTTCTCGAAATTTCGCAACAAGCTCCTGCATGCAATATGGATTCCAGATATTGAAATCAAAAAGCTTCAAAGCTGCCAGCAGGGCACGGTTGTTTGCGAGGGTCGGATTGTCCATTGCCTGGGTAATCCACATGGTATTGATGCCCCACGCGCCAGCACCGATATACTCAAGCGCCGGCAAAGTCCAGTAGTCAATAAAATCCTGGTTCTTGGTTCCGCGTTCGCCACGAAGATCAATGTCAGCGAATGAGTATAACGGTGGTATCAGTATCCCGCTGTTGTGAACCAGAAGGTTCGGGAACGGCCTGTCATGTTTTTGCAGGATGGCCTGAACTCTCTTATCCAGCTCTCTCATTGCATAGAATTGTGATCCTGCTTGGACTGTCCCGTCTTCCAGCCGGTAACCGCAGTTCTTATGGAAAACATCCTGGCAAGGGTGTGAATAATTCTCATCCCAGTAGATTCCCCTGAGTCGTGGGTTGTTCTTTATGAGTTGATCTATTCTGAATGCCCGATAATCAACTGCTTCCGAATAAAGGCAGCACGCCGGACCAACGTAATCATCAGGATTCACTCCGTATTTCTTTGTCGGCATAGTGGCGCGATTGTTATACGATGACTCCGGTATCCTTTGCCATTCGTTATGGAAATACCGCACCACCGGGTCGCCCAGTGTTAGGTTGGCTTTGGTTACATAAAACAGAACCGGCCTCTCTCCGTTCTGATCGATGGCGGCGAGGTACTTGCCCAGCAGGAAATTGTCCTTGACGGTCAACCCTCCGCAGTAACCTTCGATGAAAGAAGATTCGCCAAAGCCCATCACCGACCAGTTGAGATAGTTGAAGCCGGTCTTCCTGGGACGGACTGGCGTAGCGGCCAACGCGAAGCTGATTCGTCCCGCGTTGGACGGCTTCAGCGGCCTAGAAACAAGATGTATCTTCACTTTGGAGGAAATACCCTCGCGGGCTATTTCATAGGAAGGCCGCGCCGAATCCCTTCGCCAGCCCCGGTCGTTGTCCGCAAACCAGCACATCCCACATCGTGTATTTCCAAAAGTGAGATAGGGAAGAAAGTCGCCCTGAATCGTTGGGTTGGAGATATGACGGCTGGTCCAGATGGTCCCGTTTCCTTTTGGAAAGTAAAGGCTGTTGTGCATTCTGGCTCCCTTGGGAATATACATGTAATCCGGGGTCCATACCGGCACAGAGCTGTCGATATACTCCCCTTCTTCGGGATGACGGCACATCGATAACTCCGCCAAAGAACCGTTGGGAGCGGTAAAGTACTTGAGATTTCTGAAAGGGATTTCAAAATGCAGGTTGGGAATAGACGCTCCCCTTTTCGGCGCCAGGTCAAAATCATAGAATATCGTGCCGTCGTATTCCAGCTTGCAGCGCGCGATGATCCTGAAGTTCTCAAAGACGGTCTCACCGGTGAATGACGCGCTTTGGTCGGAGAACTCAGTGAGCTTGAAGACCCCGTTCTTGCCGTATCTTACCGAACTCCCATCCATCCATGCGAACGCGATGGGGGCCGCCAAGACTTTCTCATCCTGGCTCATTATCTGCTCGGGAAGTCCTGATCCGGCAAAAGTGTATTTCCGTCCCCAGCAGGACATCGTCCGGCCGCTCTTGGAGAGGGGGATGAAGGGCCGGTTAATCGTCTTGCCTTTCCCGCAGTCGTTGTTCAGCCAGGCGAACTTTCGCACAACAACGTCGTCTGCGATGTATCCCAGGCAGTTGCCACCCCCATCGAGCGCGACG
The DNA here is from genome assembly GCA_016199605.1 of Armatimonadota bacterium. GTDB lineage: Bacteria > Armatimonadota > Abditibacteriia > CG2-30-59-28 > CG2-30-59-28 > JACQGJ01. The sequence goes on from JACQGJ010000693.1 coordinate 15,137, forward strand.
GCGGAAACCAGATAGGTCCCTTCTCCGGACGGAGCGAAGTTCACCATCGCCTGCCCCTTCTTGTCCTCTGATATCTCAATCCTATCCGTGGATGTCTTCTGTATCAGAATGCCGTTCCGCTTCACGGTTACCTCAACCTTCGCTACCTTCTCGATTTGCGATGCCGCTAAAACGACGCCAATTTTGTTCTGAGTCGGGTAGTAGGCAATCTTGTTACCGGTTGTTTCCTGCTCCAACAAGGCGGACGCCTCATAGTTCATTCGATGCGCCACAATCGCCGTCTTGTCCGCGCCGTTCTCCGCGGTCAGTCCTATTTCTCCGAATTCGCCGGGATTCTTGCCGGTATTGAAGTATGCGGTCTCTTGCGCTGACGGTGGCAAGGTCACTTCGCGCTTTTCATTCTTGGTGACTTTCTCCGCATCGGCGGAGAATGATATCTCGCAACTCTGTTTCTGAGCGCCGTTATTGGATACTCTGGCGAAGAGATTGAGGTTGTCCTCTCCAATCGCCCCGATGCTTCCCCAGAAGACAGATGGAGTGTATTTGTCCGTGCGGACCAGAACCATCTTGTCATAGTCAAAATACCCGTGGCCGGTCAGATTGGAGAACTCATCCGGGTTCTTGAGATTCTTGCAGAGGTTAAGACCAAATTCCTTGCCGGGCTGCAAACCGATTTCGGCCAAGGGAAAAGCAATCTCGACCGTCCATACATTATCCCGGCACTTCGATGCGACCTTAAGCCCTTCGCAGATCCAATCCTTGCTCGCAGCCATTCGCACGCCGTTGTTGTAACGCGCGTCATAGACCGCTCCGAGGGCGTTGATGATAAATTGGTACGCGACAGGAGGAGTCTTCTGGCCGGGACTGGGATTGATATGAATCTCGTAGGAATCGTCTTCCCAGACGTTACCATCACGTTCGCGGACTTGCTGCTTCAACGCTCCCGCAAATGGCGTCCGCAGACAGATCAGTAGGTTCGCGCCATCGGCGCTCAGGTAATATTCGGCCTGGCGTTTCACCAGGTTCCCACCCTCGTCCACAAAGCCGATGTTTGCGCCGGAGGCGTTGCTCCATTCCTGCTCCGAAAAATCGCCGTCAATGACGACTTTGTCTGAGGAAACGGGAACGGCGTAGATGATCGGCGAGTATTGCCGCGTCGCTTCCGAAAGCTCGGACTGAACGTTGTCGATCACGACGTCCTTGCCGATAATCTCAAGCGAAGCGCCGGTGGGCAAGGGGCCGCCCGACGTTGACGGAACAACCGCCTTCGCGGTGTATCTGCGCCATTCAGCTCCGGTACTCGTGTTGATGATCTCCATGTCATGGATCACATACCTGCTGTTCGTTGGACCCGTGTATTCCCGCAACCGGACAACGACATTCCCGCCATGCCCCCGCGCCATCAGCGACACCTGGAATCTCTTGTCCTTCACGTTGTCGTAGACATATTGCGAGACCAGTCGTCCGTTCAGGAGCAGGCTGTACTTCCCGAAAGACGCATCACCGGAGTCATCCCGACTGTTGATGATTCGGCATAGCCTCCCTTTTTCGTCTGGACGGTCTTCGATCCCCCATCTTTCCGGAATGAACTTGCCGGCCACGTCCCAGGTCTTCGGGACACTGTCCATGACAGTCCAGTTTTCAAAACCACCGTTCAGGATATCATTGGGGTTGCCTTGCCCGGACAGACTTGCGGCCGGCTCGGCTCTTGTTTCCACCGGTGGTTGAGCGGCTTTCTTTTGCTTCAGTTCGTTCTCTTTCAGCTCCTCCGCTGTCAATTCCGTGATGTCCAGCGAGGCGTCATCCACGTCAATCTTGCCGCGGGCTGAGATATTGAACATCAGCGCGTTGTCGTCTCTCTTCGGGAGATAACTGAAGGAAATTTCTTTCCATTCTCCCGGGCTCTTGACCGGAAGAAAATCCGTGGCCTGATCCGCGTGCGGCGGGATCCATTTGCCGCTCTTGTCATAGCGCTGAACACCGACGGCGGTCTCTCCTTCGCCGCGGACCCATAGTTTCAGCGTGTGTTTGGTGCCATGATTGGCCGGGTATCGGAACACGTCGAAGACGATCATGAAATCATTCTGTAGGCCCGGCCCTTTCTCAAACTCCAGTCTGAGAAACCGTTCGCCCGTGCGCGCCTGGTCTCTTGCCGCGATGACTTCCGCCTTGCCAGGATACCCTCCATTGATCGCCCATAGATCTCCGTTCCATACTTTCAGTCCGCCGATAGGACTGTTTTCAAAGCCCGGGTCTCTCAGAATGTTTTCACCGTTTGCGGACAGAACCGTCCACCCGGTCAATCCGATGAGCATGCCGGTGACAATGAGTTTCAAGAAGCGGTGATTGTGCATGGCAATTTTTCTTCTTCTGTAGTTGATTGAACGACTCCCCATAAGACTGATTAATGAATGCGGATGCAAACAAGATGAATCATTGGGAAGACACACCTCGGACTTCAGGCATGGACACAATCACCTGCATGGAACACGTTCTGCAGCGGCTGTACTCGGGCCCGATTCCACGGTCTAAGGAAGAAACAGGTCAACTCTCTCTGTCCTCGTTACACCCATACGCCCTGGCTATCGCCTGGCGAGGGTCGAACATCTCCTCGATGGGGCCAAGCTGCTCCTCCAGCTCGCACGGCGGTTCGTAGGTGTCGAGGTCTTCACCGCGAGCGAAACCCTTTGCCAACTCGACATAGTAGAGGAAGTTGCGCACGGGGATGTCCGGCGGGACGCCGTGGTCGACGTGGGGAATGTAGCCGC
>JACQGJ010000045.1 GCA_016199605.1 Armatimonadota bacterium
CGAGGTTGGCGACATCAGAATAGAAAATGCACACGTGAGGAAACATTTGGAATTCCAGCGTAGGCAGCACATGGGCCGTCGAGAGTCAGATACTCAGCCATCCAGTCCCTACTGGATGGATACTGGGAGTCAGTCAGCGACCTCCGGAGCCCCCGCTCCGATACAAGTCGGGGCTGTGCCGCTCACTTGCGGAAGCGGGGGCTTCCTTGTGTGTAGTCCTGCCCGCCTGATCCATCCAGTAGGGACTGGATGGCTGAATACCGAGGCCGGTTTCCGTGGTTGAGTCCTTATGCTGGAATTTCAGAGAGGAAACATTACAGGTGCGATAGACCTCGGACTCCTCCGCAATCCACCCCCTCAGGCCGCGCCTTGCTCTCGCGCCAGCATCCAGGTCACACTGTCGACAACATCCTGCGGACGCGGAGGGTCGAGGAGATACTCGACATCCTGGAACGAGCGGACAGCCGCTTCGTTCCAGGAACAGATCTTCGCTGCAAGGAGGATAATCGGTATCTGAGGAACGTGCAGCCGTATTGCCTGCACCAGTTCCACGCCGCTCATGTCGGGCAAGTGGCTGCCCGTAATCAGCAAGTCATAGGAATGGTCTTGCACCCGCCGACAGGCGGCGGCTCCGGTACAGGCCCGCTCCACGCTGTAGCCCTGCTGGCAGAGCGACCCACAGTAAAGGGCCAGCAGTGCTTCTTCGCGCAGGACTACCAGGAGGGAGGCCCTCGCATCGTGCGGATCAAGGCTGACCGGGTTCCCTCGCCGCAGACTTCCCCGCCGGGCAGCTTGCTCCGCGCGCAACTGGAAACTGACGGGGCCCTCCCCGGACCGGTACACGGCCACCCCGATGGCGATCGTCGTTCTTGTTTCCCTCCTCCGGTCCTCCCCGTTACCGCCCGAGGCGATGCGTTCGCGAATTTGTTCAGCCACAGTTGCAGCCACATCGATCCCCGTCTCCGGCAGGGCCACCACGAGTTCCTCGCCTCCCGTCTTGCAGATGACGTCGCTGTCGCGAAGCACCTCGCGCGCGAGGCCGGAAACTCGGTGCAGCGCCTCGTTTCTTGCGGAGGAGCCGTATTGCTCGGTGTGACTCCGTAAGTCGTCAAGACTGAGGTGCAGCAGCGCGAGTGGACGCTGGGTCTGTTCCGCACGCCACATCTCTCGGCAAAGATATTGCTCAAGTAGCGAAGGACTGACAACGCCCGGCGGCGGGTCGGACCCGGTTTCTTCCTCCCTTCTGCCTGAATTCAGGATTCCCATGGAAAGCGCGTTGGCCGCAAGGAAGAGGGAGAGGGCTTTCGGAGGGTGTCCCTGGGAAGTGGGCTTGGTCGAACCGAAGGTCGCAAGGACTACGGTGGCAGCGACGAAAACCATCGCGATCGTCAGTGCTCGCAACGACTTCGTTGGATGCATGGTTCCTTCACCTCACCGTCAGCCATAGCGCCGCAGAGATCATTGGCAAAGCGTTATTATACGGGGGATGTGAGGTTCAGTCTGTCAGGAGAAACCTGATTCTTGGTGTCAGTGATATTCCTACGCACTTTGGCTTACACCAAGGGAGAGGAATCGCGCCGGTTTACAGGCAGAGGGGATTAGAAGTGAGGGAGACAGAAGATCGGCTCCCCAGCCCGCGTTCTCAATGGACCATGCCGCTGAATCGCGGTAAGGCTCCATCGAGAAGTCCCTCGATCACCATCGCTTTCAGGGTGGCGATAGCGGGATCGCTCATGCGGAAGCCATATTCGGCCAGCGTGGCATCGATGTCCCGTCGCAGTTTGACACGGAAGGTCGCATTCTCGGCGGAGAGCATGAACACCTGTTGCATCTGGGCCTGGTCGATGGTGAGAAGGGCTTCGCTGACTTCCTGGCGGAAGTTGCCCTCATGATCCAGCGAAAGGATTCTGCGATATTCCTCTCGGGCCTGCAACAACTCGCCTTTCTGGTGGTGAAGCGCTGCAACCTTGAACCGGTTCATCGTGTCGCCCGGAGAAACCTTAAGCGCCGCTCTGAGAGTTCCGATGGCGCCGTCGATCTCTCCCTTTTGCAGGCGAGCAAAGGCCAGCATGTCCAGCAGGAACAGGCTTTTCGGCGCAATCTTCAGGGCCGCTTCGGATTCCTGAATGACTCCGTCGACCTCTCCGGCCTCCTGCAAGCATTCGACGAGAAACTCTCGGATATCCGCGGACCTGGGTTTCCTGCGACGGGCCTCCCTGAGAACAGAGATTGCCTGAGCGATCTCCCCCTGGTTGCGATGGATTTCCGCGATGCGCAAGTAGTATCGGGTATTCTTTGGATTGGCGGCGAGGGCGCCTCGAAGCGCGGCGATGGCCTCTTCGGGCTGGGATTTTTGCGCGTAAGCCTCTGACAACAGTTGGTAAACAGATTCCTGCTTTTGATCCTGTTCCAAGGATCTGCGGCACTCGGCGATCGCCTCGTCGATCTTCTGCTGCTGAAGATAAATCTCAGCGAGGCAGTGATGGACCAAAGGCCCATCACATCCGTGGGAGATTCCCTGTTCCAGCGCGCGCAGCGCCCGAGTGAACTGCCGTTCCTGTGCATAGCTCGTTGCCAGCATGCATCGCAGTTTCTCCGAACCCGGCTGCATCTTGATTGCCTCGCGCAGATAGGGGATGGCGGCAGTGGCCGAGCCCAAGGCCTGGTAGCAACGAGTCAGTCCGATGTGGACCTGCTCCCAGACTCTCTGCCACTTGCCTTCCATAGGGACGCTCGGCATCTGCTGGAGAAGGCTCTGAAAGACTTCCGCGGCTCTCCGGTATTCCTCGGTGTCGATCATCTGCTGGGCCTCCCGCAGTCCGCGAGATACGGAGGCTGCAGAGGGCTTGAAACTGGGGGTCTCGGCGCTTTCTTTCATGCAGGAAATCCTCCTGAATCTCGCAGAATATCAATGATCCCCGGTCCCGGGGGGTTCATGTTTCCAGTCACCAATTCACCAATTCTCGGTCAACGTCGCTTCGAGATGGCATTACGCCATCGTTGGAGAAGGGGACGCCGAGCCTCCTTCAGTCGCCGAGGAGGAGGGGGCTAAACCTTCTTGCGGAGTCGCCGCCTGGCCCGGTGGCGTATTGCCGTTCGAGGGCTCCACCATGGAGGCGAGGATCTCTTCGATGCGATCGGGGTCGGCAATGATCCGATCCAGCTCGGCGCCATCGATGGTTTCCTTCCTGAGAAGGGCCGTAACCACTGCGTCCAGTTTGTGGCGATTCGAGGTCAAAAGCTGCCTCGACTTCTCATAGCACCGGTCTACCATCGACCGAACTTCCTTGTCGATGGCACTGGCGATCTCTTCGCTGTAGTTGCGGTCCTCAACAAGGTCACGCCCGAGGAAAACCGGCCCATGACGACGACCGAGCGTCACCGGGCCGAGACTGTCGCTCATCCCGAATTCGCAAATCATCCTTCGGGCGATTTCGGTTACTCGCTCAAGGTCGTTCTCAGCGCCCGTCGTTACCTCGTTAAACACAATCTCTTCGGCGACGCGTCCTCCCAGCAGAATAGCCATGTCATCACACAGCTCGGATTTGCTGGTGATGTAGTGGTCCTCTACCGGTACCTGCATGGTGTAGCCGAGAGACTGGAGCATCCCCTTAGCGACGGCCATAATCAGGGCCGACGAAGTGCTATGACCAGAGA
>JACQGJ010000676.1 GCA_016199605.1 Armatimonadota bacterium
GCTACGAGGTTGGCGACATCAGAATAGAAAATGCACACAGGTGCATCGTGTGCAGCTTTGTTGATGCGCAACACGGGCGATGCTGCAATCCCAGCGTCACACGACCTTCGGTCCGCTTGCTCGGTCTTCAGGTCCCAGAAACGAATCAGGTGGTATGCCGCTGATTCGCCCCGTTCCTGCCACGTTTCGAGGTCGGCTCAAAAAGAGCGAGAAATGGACCCTCCGCCCCGGTTGCTTCGCGAGAAGGTCAATGATAGAATCCCAAGAAGGTGAATATCGAGTCACCAAACACTTGGACAAGGAGAATGACCATGCGGAAATACCTGCGTTACTTTCATTTGACTGGGTTTGCCTTGGCGGTGTTAGCCCTGGCCCCCAACACGGCCGGAGTGTACGCCGCCGCCCCCGACCCCTCCGTGCAGAAGACTTTTGACAAACTTCTTGGCGCCATCAAGTCCAACGATATGAAGGCTTTCGTAGCGAATGCCACTGATGCTGTCAAGCAAGGAGTCACGCCACAGGTCATGGAGACCATGAGCAAACAATTGGGTGCTCGGCTAAACAAAGGTTACCAGGCCGCCTATCTTTGCTCGTTGAAGCAGCAGGGGCATCAGGTTCACTTATGGAAGCTGACCTTCAAGGATAAGGGCGATGACAACGTAGTGAGGCTGGCTCTGAAAGGGGGCAAAGTTGCCGGCTTCAATCTTCAGTAGCCCGACGGCCAGGAGCAGCCTGAGTCCTCGCTGCCGTTGACGCTGACTGCGTGGAACCTTCGGTGGATCTTGTCCAACTCATTGCGGAGGGACAAGGGATCACTGCCCGTATTCAAGGCAAATTCCTTGAATGTTGCTGGCAGGTATGCTAACATGACGAGCAACTGAAGCCGCTCCGGCCACAGCAAGAAGGTCGGAAACAGCACAAAAAGGACCACCACCGCACGATGTTACGCGCCGCCCTCACTTCCCGCACTTCAGCGAAGACGACCCTGCGCGCGCGCCGGCCGCCGGATGACTATATCGACCTGCTCTCCCGATCTGAAAGCGACTTCCGCCATTTCGTCGAGCAACTGGAATCGAACCCGATGTTTTCGGAATTGCTGCGGCAGGGCGTCATCTCACGAGTGAAGTTTCGTGGACGCCTTCCCCGGGAGAAGTATGAAGAATTCATGGACGCAGAGTTCTTCCGATTCCTCGAAACTTACGGAATCAGTCGGAAACAGGACTGGGACAAGGATTTCCTTGCCGAGAACGCTTTGTCCCGGGTGCCGGAGCTTTCACGGAAATACCAGGTTCCCGCCGGGCTTCTCACTCGTTTCCTGCGCTATCTCCGCGCGGCCTCCCAGGACGGCCGCTCCCTTGTCAAGCAAACCTTCACGGGAGGCGGCCCGGAGAGCTACGACCAGGAGTCTGATTTCTCTCAAACTTTCAGCGATCCCATACAGTACATTACGGGAGACACGCGGATTGACATCAGCGACATCATCGCGACGGCGCAGGAGTTCGTGGAGAAATACGGACTGAGCGAGCAGGATTTCATCAACGATATCCTCAGTGGCGAAATGGCCGTTGACGAGATTTGTGACACCTACAACTGCAGCCTTCGGGAAGCGGAGGAGGTCCTCGACGCCGCCGAGCAGATCAGTTTTGCGGAAAGCTACGAGTCCGCGGTGGAGGCTCAACCTGCTCCACCCCCGGTCTCGCACCCGGATTCGGGGGCCTCGGAGGAGACCCCGATTGCTTTCGCCCACATCAAAGACGACGACTCCATCGCCCTGGAATTCGACGCGGAAAGTGTCTACATCCAACGATACCGTATCCGAGTGAAGTCGCTTGAGAATCCAAAGGTCCTCGACCAGGACGTTGAAATGCGGGAGGTGATCGATCGGGCGCGGTTTGTGAACCAACGCTTGAGCGTGCTCTCTCGTCTTATCACAGCAGTTTGCGAGCGGCAACGGTTCTTCCTGGCGAGCGGCAAGGCGATCGACCTGCGTCCTCTTTCGCAGGCAGATCTGGCTCGTGACCTGAAAGAGCATCAGTCGACGGTGTCACGGATCATCCGCAAAAAAACCGTCGGCACTCCTCACGGCAACTTTCCTCTTACCTTTCTGTGCCAGAGCAAGACGGATGTCGTTGCCCGGCTGGTGCAATCGAATCCCGACAAGCCGGACATCCAGATCCGCGACCTGCTGCTCAATGATTACAACTGCCGGATTGCGCGACGGACCGTTGCCTACCATCGAGGGAAACGTATGCGAAGGAAGACGACCGGGGGAGAGACGACGGCGGGGTAGAGGGGTGCAGACAATTGCAGATCCAAGGGTCACGCCGCCAGGCACCCCCCGCAAGTGTCTCGTTCATTCTCTCGGTCTGCGATAGGGTCTCGGTCCCACCCATCGCATCACAGGTCGTCGGAAACACATGAGGACGAACGTCTTCGCCGAATGGTAGAGGGGAGTCTGTGTCCCGAACAGCTTCGCTTCCTTGAGGGCCGCTTTGAACTCCTCCGCTCCGGAAAACTGCTCCATCTCGACTCCGGCGCGACCTACCTCAAAACCGAAATGCCCATCGCTCCCTGCACCGACGGCAAGACTGTGATCGACCGCTAATCTCTGTGCTGCGAGATTGTCACTTGGGAACGGCACCCGGGCGTTGATCCCCTCGATCACGTCGACTTCCGGGAGAATCTCTGCAAGCGTCTGCCGTCCCACTTTGCTTGGTACTCCTCGACACAGCGGATGCGGGATATAGACCACCCCACCTTGCTCTTTGATTCTCCCGACGGTCTCCAGCGCGCCGAGACTCGGTGGAATCCATTCCTTCAGGAACAACCCGATGATGTCCCCCTCTCCACTCGCTACTTCCTCCCCGAGGATTACTGGAAAGTCAGAGCATTCGGCTGCGTGAAAGGCTCCGTCGATGGAATTGTGGTCGGTCACCGCGATGGCATCAAGTCCAGCCAATCGGGCACGCCGCACCACCTCCTCAGGCGGAGTCAGCGAGTCGTAGGAGTAGCAGGTATGTAGATGGAGGTCGAGACGCATGATCGAAAGGGATTGTTGAGGGTCTAGGGCTGAATCAAGACGACGGGGAGGACTTCAAGAATCCAGGCCAGCCTTGTCCACAGGCTCCGCGTTTTGTGGCGAGGACTTGGCGATCCGAGGGAACAGCTCCTTCACCCCCAGCCATCGCCACTTTGTCATTCTCCCGGTTTCTTGTCGGTGGCACAGGGCTTGGACCACTGAATAACCAAAGGATCTTTCATTTCCTTGGGAACCATCTCCGCTCGCACCTGTATGGCGGTTGCGTTCCGGGGGATCATGAAGGTCGGCTGGAAAGTGAAGGCGCCTTTCTCTCCTTTGCTCTTCTCGACCGAGTGAGACACCTGAATCAGGAGGACCTCAAAGCGGCCGTTCCCGAGATCGGCCCTGGCCTGAATTCGCACCTCTGCGGACGCCAAACTCTTCAGAACATAATCGACGGTCGTAACGATGGAGGTCTCCTTGCCTTTCTCCCACGCACTGCCCGCGGTAAGAGCGATGTCCGAGACTTTGACCTGATCCATAAAAGGCCGGACGTAGTAGGTCACCATGTCGGTGATGTTCGACTGCGTCGCCGAGCCGGTGAACATGGCGGCGATGACCTGAATCTTCCCGTTCATCCGGTTGGGAGCGCGAATCGTCTGACCGAAACTCCTGAACCCCTTCTCGTTGGAGATGGTGACCTGAGAAGGCATCGGCATCAACGCCTTGCCCTGATCGTCCTGGTAAGAAACGGCTATTGTCGCATACGGATCGCTGCTCAGTGAGTATTGGACCCGGAACCTGATCGACACATCTTTTCCGGGTGTCAGGACGGATTCAGGAGTGGGAGTGATGTCCACGATCTTCACGCTGTTCGGAGTGTAATCCGGGTCCGGCCTCAAGACCAGGCGAGTCGTCGCCCGTTTGTGTTCTTTCGTGATCTCGAGGTTGAACTGTCCAGCAGCCAGGAATCCCGGCTTTGCAGCAACAACAGTGTAAGTCCCGTAGGGGAATCCGCGGAGGGTGAATTTCCCCTGCTTGTTGGTGGTTGTCTGATAGGTGGTTCCATCGAGACCGACGGACGCCTCCGCGACCGGTCGGTCGTCTTCTGAAACGACGACCCCGCGCACGGAGGTGTCGGGTTTCTGTGGGCGCGCGCCGCATTGCTTTGTCAGGCCGCTCACAATCACCATCGAGAGAACCATCAACTCGAAAGCTCCGACCTTTGTGGCGATCATGGAAGGGTCGCGCATCTTTGAACCTCCTGTTATGTGTCGAATACAATCATTGCCTGCCAGACGCTGTCGGTTTGCTCCACTTTCAAGCCATGATACGTAATGGCTTTGACATGACGCAACAACTCATGCTGTTCCGGGTCAAACGTCACTAATCCCACCCTCCCCCGCAGGGAGGTGGTTTGCAAAGACTCAATGGTGAAAGCGAGGGAAAACTCGTTCCGCAGCTCAAACCGCAGCAGCAATTCCCGCAGCCAGCCGACGAGTAGCGTCTCGAGATCGATCGCTTCGATGAAGATCTCGACCTCCGAGGTGGGAGGGGTGTCACCCACCTCGGCGATCAGGTGGAACATGCCTCTCGCCGCGTTTTCGAACAGGTCGTTGAGCGACTCACCGTAAGCTCGAATCGCGACGTCGGCGGTATGGTCGAGGACTTCAAATCTGTCGTCTTTGGGATTGGATGAGTCCACGAACCCTCATTCCTCTTCTTCCTTCAACACCCTGGCGACAGCGCGGACGGAGTCGCCCTCATCGAGTCGGATCAGGCGGACGCCCTGGGCCCCGCGTCCAGTCTGGCGGATAGTCTCGATCTTCTGCCGGATGACGACACCTTTGGCGGTGATAATGAGCAATTCATCGTCGGCGTCAACGACGCGCATGGTCACCACCGATCCGTTGGTTTCGGTAATGTTAAGGGTGATGACTCCTTGTGCGCCACGGGCTGTGAAGCGATACTCCTCGATCGGCGTTCGTTTGCCATAGCCCTTTTCGCTGACTACCAGGACATCGGCGCCCTTGCGACATACGTCCATGGCGACGACGTAGTCTCCCTTCTTCTTGAAGCGGACGCCGGTAACACCGGCGGCAGGCCGTCCCATAGACCGGACGTCTGCTTCAGAAAAGCGAACTGCCAATCCTTGATGAGTTCCCAGGATAATCTCCCGCGAACCGTCCGTCCACCGGACCCATTTCAACTCGTCCTTGCGTTGCAGGTTGATCGCGATGATGCCTTTGGACAGCCGGGTGTTGAACTCCCCGAGGGCCGTCTTCTTGACGACGCCGTTGCGGGTACACATGAAGAGATGCCCGCCGCGCCCCCAGTCGGGAACGGGCACGGTCGCGGTGACCTGCTCGCCTCGTTCGACCTGAATCAGGTTGATGATGGGAGTGCCGCGCGCCTGCCGGCTGGCGGCAGGGACTTCGTAGGCTTTAAGTTGATACACCCGTCCAGCATTCGTAAAGAAAAGAATCATGTGGTGAGTTGTAGCAATGAATAGGTGCTCGACCATGTCCTCTTCTTTCTTAGTCAGGCCAATGACTCCTTTGCCGCCCCGTCCCTGAGTGCGATAGGTGTCGATGGGGAGCCGCTTGATGTACCCATCCCGAGTGATGGTGACGATCATGTCTTCTTCGGCGATCAAGTCTTCGATGGAGATGTCTTCGGCTTCGGCGGCGTGAATGACCGTGCGACGCTCATCACCGAAGTCCTTCTTGATCCGTTTCATATCCTCTTTGATGAGGTGCAGCACCTTGCGCGGGTCGGCAAGAATGCCCTCCAGATACTCGATTGCCTTCAGCAACTCCTCATATTCGTCCTGGATCTTCTTCTGGTCGAGCTGGGTCAACTGACCGAGCTGCATGTTGAGAATGGCCTGCGCCTGATCGTCGCTCAGAGCGAAACGCTCGATAAGCTTTCTGCGCGCGTCCTCCCGATTTGCCGCACCGCGAATGATTGTGATGGTTTCATCGAGGTTGCTAAGGACGATCCGGAAACCTTCGAGAATGTGCGCCCGCTGCTGGGCTTTGTTCAACTGGAACCGGGTGCGACGCAGGATTACGTCTTGTCGATGCTCGACAAAGTAGTGGAGCATCTCCTTCAGGTTAAGCACCCGGGGCTGCCGGTTGACCAGCGCCAGCATGATGACCCCGAAGTTCTGGCGCATCTGGGTGTGCTTGTA
>JACQGJ010000677.1 GCA_016199605.1 Armatimonadota bacterium
ACAAGCCCCCAGATACAGGACCACTCGCACACCCCTTCTATCAGACATGGCTTCTCCCACAATCAAAAATCCTTGAGTAGAACCTCTTCAGGTTTGTCCGCGTTCAGGCAGTTCATCAAGATATCGTTTGGCAGGTAAGCTATCCAGATAGACTCCGCCCACCCCTTCGTCGAGAAGATGGTCTCCGCCACATCCTCCGTAATCTTGCACTGCGACTGGTCCCGGATCATCTCGAATACATGGTCTTCAGTATTTACACTCCGCACCCATCTTATGAGATCGCCGTAGGCCTTCTCTGCCTCGACGCTTTGGAGATAATTCCCGGACCCCACAAACGCGGGCCTGGCTATTTCTGGAGCAAGATTGCCTGCGCGATCGCTGCTGGAAACTGGAACACCGTGCTTCTTCTTCAGGACCAGTATCTCAGAAACGCGACGCGCAAACTCGTACCCGGCCCATACACCCTTCATCCTGCGCTCGTAGAGAGGCTGTCCCCTGACGAGAGACTGGGCGTTGCCGATATACTTGCCAAGCTCCTTCACCAGCGCCGGAGTGAAAAGAAGATGCATCCCTCTCCCACCGCTTTGAACGGGATACTGGGCCGTTTCGAAAGCCCGGAACAGGCGCTCGTGGTAAGCTTTCATCGGCTTGGCCGCGGGGCCGTAGTAGTTTGTGTAGTAGAGTTTCAGCTCCTTATCAACGTCGAGGTCCGGGTTCCAGGCCAACTTGACGCTCATATACCGGTCTAATCCCTGTGGCCCCCACGAGGTAAACGAATGGTTCATTATTCCCTTGATTCCGAGCTTGCGATAGTTTCTCCAGCGATCGGCCACGCTGTGGGTCATCGGCAGGGGGCCGGGCCAGCCATACCCATCATAGTACTCCCACACCATCAGACTGGACGGTTTCAGTGCAGCCCAGTCCCCGAGGGTCTTGACCAGGTCGGCATTTGACCAACCCCATCTGCAACTGGGAGCCGAGGTGTCCGTCAGGCTCTTGGTCCAGTCGCTCCACTGGTTGATGGGGGCCAGCATCGCGATGGTATTCGGCTCCAACTGCCGCAGGTTGGTGGGGGCCGCGGTATGTGAGGAGTATCCGAGCCATAGCACCTTGGCCCACGGTGCCTCCTTGGCCACCATCCCAGCGATGAGGTTGCTGAAGGCAGCCACGCGGTTGCTTCCCGCCCCTTCAAGGCGCGTGTTCGGCGGCAGGTCCATCGCTTTGCACCGGTCACACTCACAGGTGCTGCCCAGGCAGTCGCTCGGCTCCACGGACATGGCGGACAGGTGAGGGTTCGCCTTGGCCTTAACGATCAGGTTGTCCGCGAAGACTCTTTGAAGCTCAGGATTCCCCAGGCAAAGATCGGACCGATCCCGCTTGCCTTTGATCAGCGCAAAATACTCCGGATGTGAAGCGAAATACTCTTCGGGAGGTATGATATATCTGTACTGGTGATCCCATTCATAATTCTCCTTTCCCCCAAGCTTGGCCTCCAACGCAGCGTCCCTTGCATCGATGATTTTGGTCTGGAAACAATAATAGAAATTGGCGTCACCCTTGAGGGTGCTATCCCAAAAATTCATTCGGTTTCGTACCGACCATTTCGCTGCCAGCTCCTTCTCCTCTTCAGTATTCTGGTGCCAATACATGGACAGCCCACTGGGGGACACAACGCGAAGAAGCGGATAGGACGGCACGGAGGAAACAGTCCTCCCGACCTTGAGATCGATTGAGCTCTTCCGTGGCACATGCTCGCCCCACTGCTCGGGCCGGTACCATCGGACCCCGAGCCGATCAAGAAACTCATACACCCCATAGAGAGTCCCCGCGTCTCTCGCGCCCTGGCCGGGCTTCGCTTCACGGCGACCGCCGATGATTATCAGCTTGCCGGGCTGAATGTCGGTTATAAATTGCTCACAGCCCAGGCCGGTTACGTCTATGGAAGCCGTCAGTTTGCTCCTGCCGAGTGCGATCACTTTGCCTTTGGGTATGTTGCTGTCGTCAACGACTGGAATCTTCCTGCCGGTCATTTTTCCCAGGTAGGTAGCCATCTCTTGGGCTGCGAACTTCTCGGAAGCTCCGGCTTCAGGGGCGATAACGATGATGGGGGCAGGCCGGTCCGGGTTAATCAAGGTCATCGTCCGGGCCCCTGCTTGCACCGATCCGGCGAGAAGGAGGGATAGGACCGCCATGCGAACTGCACGGGAATGATCAGGCTCTGCTCTCATGGATGTTGTTCTCCTTGAGTTCTAAGAACGACCGGACTACTCGATGTAAGGCTGCACCTGGATGAAGTTCCAGATTAACTCTTCGCCTTCCGGCCCACCAGCGAAGTGTTCGGAGGCCCAGTCTGAGAGGACGAGGCGGGCCGTCTTCTCCTTCGCACGGAACACTTGTTGATGGTAGTTCATCCAGTAGGGATTATTCCCATTGAAGGAGCCGAACGCATACCAGTACCCGGCGCTGAGGATCGCCTGGAAGCACTTCTCAGCCACCATCCCCACATTTTCTATCTTTACCGATATCGCGTGCTTGCGGCGGTCCGACTTGCTGCCGAGGAGTTCCTGATAGTCGCCGGTGAGCAATCGCACGGAGTAAAGCCGGCCCGGCACGAGGTTTCGGATTTGCTGTGAAACCACGTTGGGACTCCCGGCGCTTCGCTTCATCCAGAGCGCTGTGTCTCCAGCACCTTCCGGCCCGTGGTACTTCCCTTGGAGGACGCCGAACCCGCGCGCGGTCTTCGCAGCGATGCTGGTCTGGCCTTGCGTGTTGACCGCCGGAGTCATGGTCCATCCCGCGGTCCCGTCCTCGAAGTTCGGATTCTGCACGTGAGCGAGGACGTAAGGATCTTTCAGCATTCGCTCCGTCTTGCCCTCGATGGCGTAGTGACGCACCAGCTTCGCGAAAAGCCGAGTCTGCTCCTCCCCGCAATACGAGGATAGGTACCCCTGCACTCCGCGGAGGCCGAAGAAGGCGGGGTCGGTGGCCAGGAATTGGAACTGGCAGTCCAGCCAGACGTTGAAGTCGTAATTCGGGAAGAGGTCGGCGGTCTCCCAGCCTGGCTCGGACAGGAGTCCCAAGGCGACTACCCGATTCGTCGACGCGCCCGGAGTTATCTTCTCAAAGGACTCCCGGCTGGCTTGCTCCCACTCCGGTCCGAGCTCGGCTTGAAGGTCCTCGGTCTTGACGATGATCCTTCCCGGTCTCGACCACCCCTCCGGGAGATACCACTCCGGTGCAAGCCCATAGCCGCAATCCACGAGGGTCTGGACGAAGGGATACATCGCCTTGTAGTTCTGGCCGTTGTCGCTATTCTCTTCTATTGGCCAGAACCGGTTGGGACAGTAAGGATAGAACTTCCGGCCGCTGAATTTCGGGTCCGCATGGATTCGGCGGAGCGCCTCGATCCACGCCGGGTAATACTTCGCCCAGCCGGGGCCGAACTCGTCCCCAAAGATGCCGCTCATCAGCGGATGGCTCATCCCCGGCGTCTTCGTCCAGTAGTCGTACGCCTCGTCGGCCGTCTCCGCGGTCCTCCCCGCTCCTCGTTCGGCTATTGGCACGGGGTGCAGCGTGTACCACCGCCTGCCTTCGTCGGTCCATTCCTTGATTTCGGACTCCTGCTTGCTCTTGCCGTCGGCGGTCATCGTGCTGTCACCGATAATGCTGTTGTAGCTGTCCAGGCAATTCCGCCGAAGGAAGTCCCATGTATAGTCCCCGATCTCTGATACGTGCGGATTGCTCCCGTACGCGGCGTAGAACAATTCGCCCATGGCGCGCACTTCCAGACGATCAACCTTGCCGGTGCCGGGCGCCATTCCAACAGTGTGCGGACCTTCACCCATATATCTCATCGCTTCGAGGTTCTCACCCACAGACTTGAGTGCAGTCTCCTTCCCATCGAGGAGCGCAACCGGCAGGCGGCCCGCGACCCTCTTCGGTTTCGGAACACAGATATACACCCAGCCCTCCCTCGGGTTGCGGAAGATGTACTCGGTGATGCCTGGTGACTGGACGTTCAGCAATTGGAAGACCAGGTTGTTCAGCGGCTTCGCCCCGGCTTCCGCGGTAAACCGACGGTCACCTTCGGGCGATCGGAACCCGCCTGCAGGAACCTCTCCGAAGCCGCGACCTTCAGCGGCGCGATTGAAGGCTGTGGCCCACATTAGCACCAGGGCGACTACCATGGGTACTTTTGCACGGATCATTTCTTCCTCCCTCACCCGGACAAGCCGGAGCCGAATTCAAAAACACATGCTAACCGAAACGCCATGCTATGGCGAGGGGATTCTCACTCCTTCACGAGTATACCTACGGGCAGGGCACCCCAGGTCTGCCTGGAACAAGGTCCCGAGGTCATGGCTGCCCGACAATCCGTTTGACTTTACGTCCCTCCTCCAGCCACTTGATACACTCCTTCCAGGCGGCGACCTGGGCCGGCATGAAGTAGGCCCCCGTATCATTGGGGTCACCCTGATCCGAGCGAAAGTTGGCACCGGCGTATACGAGCATGAGAGAGGCTCCGGACTCAACGTTCGCCTTGAAGGTGTCTATGAGGGCCTGCGGCGACACTCCCTCCCGCTGCCCGTAGTGACTCAGTTCCACCATCCCTCCCCACTTCTTTCCGTGTCGCAGTGCCGCGTCTCGCACGGCCCGGAAGTTCATCCCTGAGAAGTACCCCGCCACCATATAGTCCACGTGCCGCAGGCTGGCAATCTTGTCTACGTCCAGCCCTAACGCAGGATCATACCAGTAGTACGGCGCGGCAAACGCGCAGCCCTGCCAGTTGGGCTGATGGCCCCAGGTTTCATGGGCCGCAGTTGTTACCGCATCGACCCACTCCTTGTAGACCTCGGTACGCCAGCCATACCAATGCTTCCACAGCGTCCCCTCAGGCCAACTGTTGTCGGACTGCAAACGATCCGAATTGCCGTCGTTCAGGGGGACGGCGGGAAGGCCCATATTTGCTCTTTGGTTGGCCGCCACCTCGACGGTGGTCACCGGGAACTTGGTCGTCGCCGCCTGAGGATAGCCCACCGCGGCCAGATAGTGGCGGAAAGATCCGGGCGCGTCAGTGCTCCCCAACGCCGCTGTACTGTAAGTGGGGCTGGTCCAGTAGGCGCTCATTCTGTTGACATGAGGACTATTGCCACCCGGTGACGCCATGATTTGCTCATCGGAAAGGAACATGTGAAACGGGCCGACCGCTTGAAACAAGGCCTTTGAGCGAGCCTCAAACGCGGCCTTCGCCACCGCAGATCCGAAGTTCCACTGGGGATTCTCCGGATCGGTTTCGAACGCTCCGGTGACAGGGTGAAGGGTCTCTCCACACCACGTGACTTCACGGTCGACGGGTTTCACTGGGAGCAGGCGATTCCAGGGAAACACAAACACTCCGCCCATGCCATGCTGGACCAATCGCATGGCCATCGCTCGGCAATAGCTCAGTTGTTCCTGGTTCTCGAGCAATCCCTGGGTCCAAGGGGCGGGTGAGGCATCCCAACTTAGGGCAAGACCCATGGTTGAAAGATCTATCAAGGCTTGCTCGATCACGGCTCCCTTCAGAGGAGGATTCCGGTAATCCAGCGAAGTGCCTAAGATCTGGGTCATCACGGGTTCTGGAGCGACTACTGCCATAACATCTGCCTGCGCAAAGAACCCCCGCTTACTGGCGCGGCCCGGCTCTGGGGAATCCGCATCACCAGCAGGAACTGCGGCCAACGCCGCGCGACCGACCCCCAGCATCAGGACAACCACCGCCAAGCCAAGTGTCTTCATAACCCCCGTCCTTTGTGCTCCTTCAACTGGCTGGCAGGGAATTCTTCGGCGGAACCAGCCGACAGCAGCAGTCCATGAGAATTCGGACGAAGGGAAGCATCGCCCTGTAGCCATGAGGTGCGGCGCCTCACACATCCACCGGCAGTTCGGCATACCCCGATCCAATGGCTGTCAGCGGCGACTGTTCCTTCAAAGGCCGGTCCTCCGTGTCGAAGCTCATGGCGTGCAGCCGCGCATCGGTCATGTTGAACTTCAGGCGCACCTCCTTGCCCATGAGCCGACCGAGGTCTCCGCTGCCCGTCCAGCAAACGGGGTGGTTCAGGGCATTGCCCTTGATCACGTTCGCCTCCTTTGCAGTGTAACCCTCGAGGGGCAACCAGTCCCGCGCCAGGACCTCCACCTGAATCGCGCCGTCTCCCCACGTCGCGGCGTTGAGGAACAGTTTGGGGTGCTCGACGACGAGCGGTTTCGTGACCACACGGCACGGCGCTGGAGTGCCCGTCTCGAGGCTCACGAACCGGTCACGGGTGAAGGTACACAGGCCTGCGGTGATGATAGCGTGCGGACGGCTGTAGTCCTCTTCGCTATGTTTGTAGTTGCACGCCTCGTAGAAGATATACCCCTGGTCGTTCAGGATGATGGGCTCGGGCTGATCGCCGACGGTAATCTCGTGGTCGAAGTAGTCGGGGGGACCGTTCGGGATGAACGCCTCACGGCGGCAGCAGCGGGTGAAATGGAGGCCGTCGCGGCTGGTCGTGAGCTGGATGTCAATCGTCTCGTCCTCCGGGTCCGCATGGTAGATCCAGAGATAGCCCACATAGACTTGATGAAAGATGTTCGGGGTGAATCCGTAAAACTCAACGTCCGCCGGGTCGTCGGCATCGGGGGTCATGATGATGCGATGGTTCTCCCAGTGCTTGAGGTCGGCGCTGTCGGCGTAGGCCATGTTGCGCAAACCGCGGTCCGGCGCGGGCCAACTCTCGTCACCCGGCTGCGCGACCAGTCGCTCACTCTCCTGCGGATTCACGCGTCGGTACATCACCCAACGCTGCTTGAGATGGTCGTACAGGAGGGTCATGAGCGTGTCGTCACCCCACGCCGTCGCGTCCACCAACGTCCGCCAGAACGGCTCGGTTTCTGTCCGCCAGTGGATGCCGTCGGCGGAGTAGCCGAGGAAAGCGCCGGGGAGTACCTGGTCGAATAACATGCAGACGTACTTCTCGCTTTCGTCGCGAGGGTCTGGGTGTCGGACGACTGATCGAATGAACGCCTTCTTGCCCTGGGCCTGCCAGACCGCGCCCGGGTTCAGTCCCGCGCTGACGAGCACCACATTGTGATCCCTCTGCCCGGCCAATTCCACCGCGCCGAGGAGCGGCTTCTCCCAGTGGAGGCCGTCGATCGAGGTCGCGTAGGCGGTGTAACTCGCATGACCTTCAGCCTCCTCAGGGTGGTCCAGGGGACCGGTGCGGTACCACATCTTGAACAGCTTCTCTTCCGGGTCGTACAGCGTGGCGAGTGGCATGACGTGATTGCCTTCCCACCAATGCTCCGGCCGCATGACGGGATTGAGCCGGTGCTTGGTCGGCGGATGAATCTTCCGCGTGACACCCGGCGTCATTTCGATCAGTTCGTCGTCCAAAAACAGTTCGGTCTTCGATGGCATCATCAGAGTTTTCTCCTTCCGTTGGGTCCCATTCTAACACTCTCAAGAGTTCCCGGGTATGACTTCCTCTCAGGGATCGCTATTCAACGAGTTTATCACGGCATCGCAACACAGGTAGGCTAACCAGATTGCGCCGGTAGCAGCCGCGTCTCCCTTTAGGGACACGCTTCTCGCAGCATCCCCTTGACCCCTTACGCTTCAGGAACATGACGAACGCACTGTCATCGGTATCTACGGTCCGCACCGAAGTGCCTCCGCTTCGTAAAGATCCCGGTCCCGGCCAATCAGGGCTGCCAGCGGAGGAGTCCGACATCCCGGGGCACGGAGAGACCCTTTGAACTCGCCCGACAGCGGTAGCCCGTCCCGAACGCGGTGAGCAGGGACTGGTCGGGCAAGAGCACGGTCGAGGTCGCCTGGCTGCTGGGCCACCAGTAGGTGGGGCCTTTCAGATGCCCGACCCAGTGGTGGAGGATGTAGCGGTGGTCGAAGTCCCAGGTTTCGCCCTGGTCGCGACTCACCAAGGCCTCGATTCCGAACTGCGGGAATCCGTCCGGGGTATAAACGTACCCCTCGCGCACCACGTAGGTCATCACGATCTCTCCGCCGGGCATCAGCACCATGCACGGGTGGTGACGGCCATAGTCGTACAGGCGGTTCACGTGCGACCAGGTTTTCCCGTTGTCCTTCGAGATCGAGACCCCCAGGCCGCACCAGTGATCAATCCTGCCCGTGTATTCGCGGGCCATGTCGGTGCGGCAGGCGGCGACAAGGTTCCCGTTCTTCGCGCGAAGCAGTGCCACCTCGTTGACCGCGCGCCACTGCGGGACCTGGACCTCGTCGCTCCAAGTGCGGCCTCCATCTGTGCTGGACCGGAGGTAGGCCTGCCAGTAAGCGGCCGGAGACCTCATGTCTCCTCCCTCCCAATTGCAGCCGGTCTGAACCACACGCATGACCTCGCCTGTGCAGGGGTCCCGGTCAACGAGGTAGGGGTCCCAGTCGTACCAGGGCTGCCCATTGGAGGCCGGGGGTTCGGGGACGGGGCCCTCCCAGGTTTCTCCATAATCGCTGCTGAACCAGAAGTGCAGGGCGGCGCTGAAGAGGAGCCGGCCCGCGCCCAGATATGTCAGGCTGTTGCCCACACCCTTCGCTGCGGAATTGGGGCTGACAACTCGCAGGTCGCTCCAAGTCGCACCACGGTCGTCGCTGGTCATGACAAACGGTCGGTAAGGATCGTAGTCACAGGTCACCAGCATCAGAAGGCGATCCTTCTCCGGCATGTATACAAGATACGGAACGGCGATCGAGCGGCTCCACTTCTCTGTCACGATCTGGAACTGAGCGTCAAGTTGGATAAGCGGATCCGTCCCATTGAGCTGTTGCACCGTGTGCCGCTTCCAGCCCAGAGGAAGCTGTCCTCTCGCTCCGTCCCGGGGGCTTGTATCCGTCATGGAATCCTCCTGTTGAGGTGGTCATTCTGACCAGTACGGTTGAACTTTGAGGAAAGTATACATCAGTTCCTGCCCAATCGGCCCAACCGGCTCCCTCTCCTTGGCCCAGTCAGCAATCGTGAGGCCGGCGGTTTCGCCCGTCGCCCGGAAAACGCGTACGTGGTACGTCATCCAGAGAGGATTTGCATTGTTGAACCCGTTGTAGTGGTGCGCATAGCAACTGGGATACACGACGGTGAGGCACTCCTCCGGCACCAGTGTTGCATTATCAATCGTGATGTTGACCGCGTGCTTCGCTTTGTTCGACTTTCCACGCGCGAATTCCTGAGCATCCGCGCTGACCATGCGCAGGCAGTAGAGCCGTCCGGGTTCGAGTCCCCTGATTTTCTGCGAGAAGACGTTGGGACCCTTGGCCGACCGTGTAGTGATCAACGTGGTGTCCCCTTCGGCCGTGGGCGGATAGCCCATCGCCAGCCAGCTCAGTCCGGGATTGACATCAAAGCGAAGGCCGCCTTCCTCCGCGGGTTTGAGATCCCATCCCTGCCCTTGCTGCTCAAAGGCTGGATTCTGGAGGTGCGTGAGCAGGTAGGGATCCTTGCTGAGCATCTCCGTGTGGCCTTCGATACAGTAGTGCCGGAACAGCCTGGCTGCCCATCGAAGAGTCTCCTTCTCCGCGTAGTTGGACCGGTACGTCAGCATCCCGCGAACGCCCTCAAAGGCCGGATGGTTCGCCACCATGTTGAACTGCATATCCATCAGGGTCTTCAAGTTCACACTTGACAGCGTCATTGTGGACTCGTTCGGTGCGCTCAGCATGATGTAGGAGCAAACGATCACGTTCTCCATCAGGCCGGGATACTTCTTGCTGTAGGTTTCCACCGGATCGACAAGCACCTGATTCAGATGGCGCCAGGCCTCCACTTCAGTACGCTGGTCCTTGACGTACGCTTCCCACAGATAGGCGCCGCCGCATTGTTTGACCGCTTCGACCAACTCGCGGCCGGCTTCGCCGTCAAAGTGCGTGAACGGCCGATACGAATACGGATAGAAGGTCCTGCCTTTGAATTGCGGCTCGGACAAGGTCTTCTTCAAAGTCTTGCCCCAAAGGGCCGTGCTTTCGCCGGCCCAGCCGAATTCGTCGCACGCATTGCCGTCACAGAGGGGGTGGGCAAAGCCCGGCTGCCTGGTCAACATCTCGTACGCCGCATCAAGACTCGACTGGCTTGACTTCGGAGAAATGCTCGCCATAACGTGAGGAAGGATCATCCTGCCTTTGGCGCGCCACTCCTTCACGAACGGCTCGTCGGCGTCGCCAGGGTCTATCTCCAATGTATTGACATGCGGGAAAATGTAGCGCTCCTCGAACGTCCCGCCGTACGAGCGAACTCCGGCACCACCGACTCGATGTTCGCGGTGGCATGAACGGACTGTCCCGCCGTCCTGACCGTCAATTCCTTCGCGCGAGGCACCGAGATGGAGTACCTGCCGGCAGGAAGGAAGCGCATGGTCTCCCTGGCTTCGCCGAACTCCTTCGTAAGCAGGTACTCCATCGGCTTTCCGGCGGCGTCCACGAGCTTGACCTTGTCGGCGCCGAGGTTGGAGATATGGATCCAGCCCGTTCGCGGATTCACGAACGTCCGGTTCACACCGGACGAGTCGGGACCTGACACACGAAGGAGCTCCGTCACAAAATTGTTCAACCGCTTC
>JACQGJ010000678.1 GCA_016199605.1 Armatimonadota bacterium
GTCCTTTGGCGAACGCTTCCGTGCATTTCGCCAATCGCTCGGTGAACGGCGTGGTGCAAAGCGGGTCGGGCACGTCCATGGCAAGGCACTTCTCGCACACGCACTTGCCGTTGGTGTCGTTCTCGGTGGCGTCGATATACGGCGCGCCCGGAGTGCGGGTCTTCTGCCACTCGGCCACGATTTCGGACCACAAGGCTGGCTCACCCACACACATCGAGATCAACTCCGGGTCGCCACTGTAGAAGGTCGGGTCGGGCCGGCGTGTGCCATCAGGCAGAAGGTTGAAATACTCGGGGTGATCCTTTCCCTTCGGCTCCCACCAATGGGCGAAGGCATGCGCCATGTCCATGGCAATGCCGAGAGCGAAACGATGCCGGCGCAACCACTTGCCCTGTGTATCAATGTAGCGTTCGCGGACCTCGTTCGAGCTCCAGCCCTCAAGAGCGGAGACCCCCGGCCCGTAGTCCGCCCAGCGCGAATGGATGAAAGGCGGCGCGCCGGTTGTGTTCCAGTTTCCGACGGTGATACTCCGGGAATGCGGAACCACGGTCCCCAACTCGCCCGGCCACAACCACCGCACCTTCAGCTCTCGTTCAAGCAATTCATACACTCCGAACAGCGTCCCGACGCGGGTGCGGTTCGCGTGCTGCACCCAGAAGACGTTGCCGTTGGTGTCGTCACCGCAGATGAACAGATCGCTGCCGACCGTGCGCAGGATATAGCCGTTCGGCTTCGTCGTTGCCGGCCAAAGGCCAATCTGCAACGTGCGGCGACACGGTCCGAGGTAGATGCTGTCGGATCCCGGCGTAGACTGATTTTCAGAGATGATGGCCAACTCCGCGCCGCTCGCCCGCCGGACGTGATACTGCAGCTCCTCAGCCGCGGCTTTGTGGACAGGCAGGGGCTCGTCAGGAATCACGATAGTCGCCCTGGCGACACCCTCCTTCACAAGGACAGGGCCTGCCGGGACAAGGGCGATCGCTGGCAGAGCAAGGCCGTACAGCCAAAGCGCCGTGAGAGCGCAGGCCGCAGCACTCGGGATCGCTGGTCGTAGTCCTTTCATGGTTGAACATCATCACCCTTCGCATGCGCCGGGGCGGAAAATGTCAGCATCTCAGGTTTCCACCTGGTATCCCACGCGCGGTCCAAAATGGCCAAAGCCTGGCTGCGTGCCTCCTGCACTGCCCGACCACCGGTCTTCTGATTCTCATCGATGACCTTTGTCGGAATCTCCGCCAGCCAGCGTTTCGCGGCAGGCATGTCGCCCGGTCGCAGCCATCCCTTCTTCACCGCAGATTGCAGCATCCGCGCGATCTCCACGTCCTCGATTCCCTCGCGCCAGGCTTCCCACTGTCGCGTGGCGATGGCGTTGCCCTGCTCGTCGGTGAAGACCGTCGCGGCGTCCGGCCAGTCCACGTAGGGCGTTCGGTCGAAGTCGTCCCACTGGTCGCCATAGTAACTGCTCGCCGACCAGAAGGAAAGTCAGGTTCCATTCTCCTCGCCTCACACTGCCACCCATACAATCAGCATGCTATCACTAATGCCATGTGCTCAGAGAATAGGCTGCACTGGCGCGGTTGTCAATCTTCCTCACCTTGGTATGTTGACACCCCTTCACCAATCTCACTATAATCCGGTCATCCTTCAGAAGCTCGGGATTTAGGGTTGAGGACAGAGGGCAGCATGGCCTGAAGTGCCCTCATGAGGAACGGTGAGCTTGTTGTAAGAGCCTGGTTCGGAGACGGGGTGTAGCAATGGAAAACTATCTGACGCGACTCCATCAAATATGGGGAGACCAACATGATAACCCGAGGCACGCACTCGATTGGATTGAGAAGACTGTTGAACGCAAGGCCGAAGAGGGGCTCTACCTCGACTTCAAACAGAAGAGTGTCAATCGGGAGCCTGCCCTGAATGACAATGACAAAGCGAACCTTGCAAAGGCGATCTCCGGTTTTGCGAATTCTGATGGTGGTTTAGTCATTTGGGGCGTGAAGGCCAAGACGGAGACGAAAGACGACCCTGACGTTGCCGTTGAACTTGTGCCTGTCAGTAACCTCAAGACGTTCCAGACGTGGCTGAACGCGATATCTGGAGAGTTAGTCGTTCCCCCGGTGGCGGGGGTCGAGAACAGAATCGTGCCCAGCGCACCAGGTGTAGACACAGGTTACGTGGTCACGATTGTCCCGAAAAGGCGCGATACCTTGGTACAGGCAAACGCAAAAACCTGCAAAGGATTCTACATCCGGTCAGGCTCCGGTTTCCATCAACTTCCTGAACCGCTTATCGCTGAGTTCTATAGGAAGAAGCCTTCACCCCTATTGCGGCTAGGTTTGCAGCTCTCTGATCCAGATCAGGCCCAGTTTGTGGAGGAGATAGTGGAAGCCGAGAACTCGAAAGAGGTCAGGACGACCATCCGCTCCAGCAAACGCAGTCCGTGGGGACGTTGCCTATTTCGACAGAGTCTTGCCATTCAATGGCACGCAGTTCTGGGGAATGAGGGACTCGGAAGCGCGAACGACGTTGCTATCAACCTGGAGATTTCTACATCACACACGTGGAGCATTGTGGACTTTGAGGTTGAGAAGAGCTTCTACACCACGCCTTCGTTCCACAAAGTACCCATCTACTCGCCAGTACCTCTTACCAAATTTCGAGCTGTAGACCGCAGCGATGCACTTGGGCGAGTTCTGGAGGCGATCCATCCAGGGCAACGGATTCAAGTAGCCTCCGGCATCTTGCACATCACTTTTGCTCCACCGCAGGAACAGCAAACCGATTTTGAGGTTTCTGGTTTCGCGTTTGCGGCCGACTCACAGCCTTTTCCGCTGTCTTGGCGAATGGAAGGATCGGAGCTTCACTCACGTTATGTCCAAGCGTTTCACAAGCTCGCCGAGTCACACGGGGATCCAGTGAGGATACTGCCAGAACCTGCGGGAGCACCGTTGTTCAACTTCAACTTGGACGATTAGGTGGGAACCAATCCCTCCTTGATCCAGCATTTCCTCAGCTACTTCACATCTTAAGGCTGAAGACCCACATTCCCAAGAATCGGCAGCGTGGGGCCTTGCGCCCGTCTGACACGCACAAGGGCTTGCCCAGTAACAAGACCGCTTCTTCATGATCTGCGGCCCCTTGGATCTCCCCGTGGGATAAAGCTCCAGCTTTGTCATCCACTCCACGCCGCAAGGCGACAAAGCTGGAGCTTTATCCCACGTGTGGTTATTTCTGGACGATCTCATACCCAACCCCTCACCGCGCCGCCTCCGTGATCTTGTACAGATGCACTCCGTTGCCCTCGAAGGCATCGGTGAACAGACCGTTCTTCACGGGAACTGTCCGGTTTTCGCCCAGGACTTCCGCGGTTCGCTTGCCCTTCAGTCCGGCGATGCGGAACGTGGCCCGCGTCGCCTCCTGGTACATCGCCACTGCGAACACGTAGGTCGCCCCATCCTTGCGCTTGACCATGGCATGGACGGGAGTCTTCGGATTGGTGGACGTGACGATGGCCGCGCCGTCGAGCGTCGGGCTATTGAGCACGCGCGCGAGTTTCGTGATCTGCTGGTTGGTGGCCGTCACCGTCGCCAGCATCTCCGGGTTGTCCAGCAGAGCGTGTTCGTTGAACTTCGGCTTGAACTGGTGCACGAAGTAGTCGATCCCACGCGCGCCGTGGATGAGGGCCATCCAGACCTCCGCCCTGACCTGTTGCGGGGTCGGCTGGGAGGTGGGCACGCCGATGATGCCGGTCTCGAGGTGCACCCACACGGGTTTGGAGTCCTTGCACCATTCGCGCAGGCGCCGCACGCCGCGCGCCACGTGCCAGAGCGCATCTTTCACGTCGAGGGCGTCATGCGCCGCCGGGTAGATGTCGAAACCGACGATATCGCAACCCTTGATGTATTCGGGGTAGTCTTCGAGTTTGCCTGTCCGCTCGCCGCGGCCGTACCATTTCTCCCACGCGACGCCCTGCCCAAGGCCCAGGAAAATCGGCCGTGTGGGGTCCTGCGCTTTCATCGCCTCGTAATCCCGGACGATCCATCGCGGAGGGATCGGCGGCCCGTAGCCCCGGTAGGGCTTGTTTGGCCCCAGGTCGCGCAAGGATTCGATCTGCGGCCATGCCTCCTTCAGCTTCTCCATGTCCTCCTTCCAGTAGTCCTTGAACGGCTGCGCGTTGTCCGGCTCGTCCGGCTGCATCCACGCAACGACCAGCGGGTCGTCGAGGTGCGCCGCGGCGTAGTCGTTCAGGTCACAGATGACCGGCATGTTCGCCTTGCGGAGCGCCTGCATCTGTTCGGCAGTCGGCCCCTGCCACAGCGCCAGGTAGAGATTGATCCCCGCCGCCTTGTAGCGCGAGGCGTTCTTGGGATTCTGGAGCCAGACGGCGATGGGGAAGTAGTCATCGCTCTTCCCCGGTCCGTTCTTCCATCGTGAGTAAGGGGTCGGGTTCCACGGCGCCTGCTGCGGCAACACAGTCAGGTCGGCTGGCGGCGTCGGGGGCGGAGGCGGCCACACCGGTTTCACTCTGGCCGGGGGGCCGAGCGCGACGTCCACGTCGTCAACCCACAGGATCTGCTTGCTGTCGGTGGCGTCCCCAAACAACACCACGCTCGTAAATCCCTCCAGCTTGGATTGGTTCCAGTTGAAGTACTTCACGTCCTGGTCGTCGTACAGGATCCGCACGCCCTTGTCAGGATCGAAGTCGAACGTCCACTTGTGCCAGCCCGGCGCACGTCGGATCGCCAAATACTGGACCTCCTGCCACGGCTTCTGTTTCTCGGGATTGAGTGTGGAGATGGCGTAGGTGTTCGAGCCATCGAGGTAGGGCGCGTAGAGGGGACCCACCGCTGCCATGTGGCCATCCGCCTGCATCAACCCCCACATCGGGCTGGCCCCATACGTCTTCGGATTTGAGGCGATTGCGCCGTCCTCGAAGATCCAAAGCTCGACCTTGCCCGTGCCGTCCTGTTTACGGAGTGGCCACATCGCCCTGCCGCCGGGACCCAACCGCAACGCGCCGCCACCAACGCCGCCTCGGTCCTTCTCCGTGTCGATACCCACATCGCCACTGACCGTCCAACCTTTCAAGGCCGCCGCGTTGTCGAACGTCAGGGGAGCGCACACCGCGCGATGAGCCAGTATCGTGGCAACCGTAATCACCACCGCCATGAGATTAGACCTGCTCAGCTTGCAGTTCGACATGCCCTTCATCCTCTTCCTCATGCGTTCATCACCGTCGCCGCCAAGTCGAAAGACTACAGGCACAATAGACCTCCGAACTCCTCGGAGGCAAGATCGTCGGAAATGGATTCGTTCCACTCTATTAATGCACACATCGCCCAGGATGCTCTGCTCCGGCAATGCCAACTCTGTGTCTGAATGCTACGCATCATCTGGGTTTATGATCTCGACCTCTACTCGAAGGAATTCATCGTCGCTCACCACTAGCCCATGCAGATGACATGGGTCATCGAAGGCTAACCTGCTACCCCGCAGGAAGATCTCATGCCGAGGTCCCTCTTGCCCGTCCACGACCACGGTGCATTCCTCGCCCTTATGGGCCTCGTAGGCCACGTGGCGCGAGTCCGGGCTGAAGAGGAGTCCGTCGACATCGTCGTATTCCTGACCTTCCTCTCCGTCGACTATCACGACCGACTTCCCGCCCTTATACGCGCGGTAGACTACGCGACGCGAGTCCGGGCTGAAAATGAGCGCGCCCTTCCCGATTCCGTGGTACTCCGGCCCCTCCTCTCCGTCGACGACCACGACCTGCTTCGCGCCCTTCTGCGCGGCGTAGGCCACGCGCCGCGAGTCCGGGCTGAAGACAGGCGAGTCCTGCCCGATGCCGTCATACTGCGGCCCCGCCTTCCCGTCCACCACCGCGACCCACTTCGCACCTCTCTGCGCGCCACAGGCCCAGCGCCGAGAATCAGGACTGAAGATGGGCGAGCCCTTCCCGATACTGTCGTACTCCGGCCCCTCCTCTCCGTCCACCACCACGACTTGCTTCGCTCCCTTCTCCGCGCCATAGGCCACGCGCAGCGAATCAGGACTGAAGATGAGCGAGCCCTTCCCGATACCGTCGTACTCCGGCCCAACATCTCCGTCCACCACTACGACCTGCTCAGCGTCCTTCCGCGCGATGTAAGCTATGCGGCGCGAGTCCGAGCTGAAAAGCGGAGGAGCCCCAACGCCGTCGTATCCCGCCCCCTCCTCTCCGTCCACCACCACGACCCACTTCGAGCCCTTCCGCGCGACGTAAGCTATGCGGTGCGAGTCCGAGCTGAAAAGCGGAGGAGCCCCGACGCCGTCGTATCCCGCACCCTCCTCTCCGTCCACCACCACGACCCCCTTCTCGCCCTTCTGCGCGTCGTAGGCCACGCGCCGCGAGTCGGGGCTGAAGACAGGCGAATCCTGCCCGATGCCGTCGTACTGCGGACCGGCTTTCCCGTCGACCACCACGACCCACTTCGCCCCCTTCTGCGCGCCATAGGCCAAGCGCCGCGAATCAGGACTGAAGATGAGCGAGCCCTCTCCGATGTCGTTGTACTCCGCACCCGCCTTTCCGTCCACCACCACGACCCACTTCGCCCCCTTCTGCGCGATGTAGGCCACGCGCCGCGAGTCCGGGCTGAAGACAGGCGAGTCCTGCCCGATGCCGTCATACTGCGGCCCCGCCTTCCCGTCCACCACCGCGACCATCTTCTCGCCCTTCTCGGCGATGTAGGCCATGTGCCGTGAGTCTGGGCTGACAGTCAGGCTTTCGTCAATGATCCCGGGCAGAATCCGTCCCAAGGAAACCATTCGGCTGTGAAGTCGGGTGGATGAAGGCGGCGTCGGACGCGCCATCTGGTTCTTTGCCTGAACCAAAGCAGCGAGAATGACGGCCGTCCCCAGTACCCACAGGGGCCCGTTGTTCCACTTCGGATTACCAGTCATGTGCCTTCTTCTCTCCTCTTGGGCGAGCACTACTCACGACCCCAGTACCGATTGCTTTGTGACGACGCCCCAGCTCCTCTAACGCAAACACTCCAGGCTCCTGTGGACTGCTGAGCAATATGGGTTGCGACACCGCCCGCTCGAGTCTCTTTTCAACCTCAGTCCACGGAAACCTCCGAGATTGGGCTTATCGTCACCGATTCGCGCTCAACTCTGCCACCAGATTCTTCTTCGCCGCGTCACCCAACAACTCCAGATGACTCTGCTGGCTAACAGCAATGCGGTTGCCGGAGCATTCGGGACTGAGTGACACGAGTCGCCAGCGGTCGCGAATGGCCCGCGAGATGTCCCCACGGGAGAAACTGTCCTGGATGACCGGCTTCCCCTTGTCGTCTTCCCGGAACCTGAGCGAGCACATCATCGCCGGCTCGATGACACTGTCCGTGAGACGGGCTAAGCGCATGAAGACGTAGGGCTTGTCATCGGGCCACGAGGTGTCCTCGCCCGAGTAGCCCAGCTCATACATGGTCTTCTTGTAGTCCGGGTGCAGCGCGCTGCCATCCCAGTTGCACAGCCCCAGGCCCCGGATGTCCCAGCCCGTGGCCGTGCCGCCGGGGTTGTTCGCCGCCGCCTGGTCGGTGAAGCTCGCAACACTCTCCTGCAGGATAGCCTCCCTGGTGGATGTCCCGTTGCCGCCGTCGATGATGACGTTGAAGACATGCCCGCACGCATACAGCGCGTGACGACCGTGCTCGCACTCAATGCGCACGTCGCCGGTCTGTCCGTAGACCATGATGCCGCAACTGCGCTTCGCCTCGGTGCTGACGGTGCAGCCGTGGATGCTCGTCGAGCGTCACCTCTCCGCGCACGAACAGGTAGAAATCCCGGAAGTCCGCCTCCTCGCCCTCGCACCAGATCCAGCCGCCGACACACTCCGAGACCGGGGTAACGGCGCGGCCATTCAACCACCCCGCCGCACTATCCTCAGACGGAATCGCTCTCGCGTGATTCTCCGATTGCGTGATTCTCACACCACAGTCCGCATTAGATCACAACTCATCAAGAATACACTGCACGGCAGACATGAAGACCCCCTCCCACTCCGGCGCCAGCAGGCATTCGTTCACTTCATAGCCGCCCCGGGGATAGTACGATGCCGGCGCCGCATAGTGCAGATACCCGTTGGCCAGAGACACGACATAGGTATGCGGGAAGGGGGACATCTTCTTCACGTTCAACCCGACTTCCGTGAGCATCTCCATCGGCGCGGCGATCAGCACGGCATCGCCGATCTTCAGGCCCTTGATCTCCGCGCCGATCGTGGGCGCGCCGATGCCCTCAATGACCTCCTGGTGCTTCTTCAGCATGGAAATCTTCAATTCGTTACGGGTCATCTCTTCCATGATCTGAATGCGCTCGAGGTATTTCTCGATCTCCAGCCGGTTGTTCCGGTCTTCCTCGTCCAAAGCGCCGTCGCCGCATTCCGCGGCCTTGAGATATCGGTACGACGGGTGGGAGGGGTATTCCGGGCTCAAGGCGTAGCGGAGGTAGAGCGGCAGGAACTCCTTGAAGCTGAGCAGGTAGGCATACGCCGTGTTCAGCGAGGCTCTCAGCGCATCCTGCTGCTGCTCCAGGCGTGCCAGGCAGTCGGGAATGTCTTTCCGCAAGGGGAACGCCACACTCCGGGTGGCGACGGCGAGCGTGCCCGGCCCGGCAGTAATGCCGGAATAACCGGCCAGAACGCTTAGCCCCAACTTGGTGCCGAACTCCCTGACGCGGTTGCGGTTGTTGTGATCCCCAACGGATACTTCATTGACATCGCCGTGCGCGCCCTGCAGAAAGAAAGCCATCGCCCCGCCGCCAATGGCCTCTTCCAGGTATTGCCGCGTAACACCCACATGGTCGGCGGTGACATGCCCCTGATTCCCCTGCGGCGAGCCCAGCAACACGTGCGAGGCGAAATTGTAGACGACCGCGAGCGGGTGGCCATCCAGCCGGTCGATCCTGAGGATGCCGATCTCGGGATCGACCGGCCGCAAGCCCGCAATGTCCTCTTCCCGTGGATACGGGGGCAAGGTATGGTCCGTCCCGTTCTTCAGCATGATGGTCCGGTTGAAGGTGATCGTGTTCTCGCGGCCGGTCCCGACGCCGACCGTGACCGGCGTCATGTTCCGCAAGGCCTCCCCCACCGCCGCCGCGATGCGTTCGATCTGGGCCGCGTCGTCGCACAGCATGCGCGGGGTCTGGTGGACGTGGGAGGCGCAGACGCTCACGTTCGCGCCGGGGATGTCGAATTCCGCGGCCAGGCGGGCGCGCAGGTTCGGCATGAAATCGTCCGCGCTGTCGCTCAGGATGTCCTGGCTGATGCTCCGGGCGCCGATCGCCGTGACGTCCATCGTGACCAGCACCAGCAGGGTCCCGGCATCGTCCAGCACGAGAACCCGTGCCGACAGCGGATCGTCGACGATCAGCCTGCTGCCCAGGTATTCTCTGGGAATGTGCTTCTTGGCTTTTTCCGGAAGCAGCGCGTCATAGGTTCCGCCGGGTTCGCAGGTGATGTCCACCTTGGCGACACCGGCTTTCAAGAGGGTCTGTTTGTTGCTGGGTTGAGTAGACATTTGCATTCCCGCCTTTGACTTTGATTTGCTTTTATCTGTAACATCGCGTTTGCTCACATCAGGTGCTTCGCGTAGGGAGTTTACACCGGCCGTCCCATCCATGCAATGCACGAGACAGACTCTCCTTCCGACGAGGCTTGACCACCAGATGGTACTTCGAATCGCTCCACTATCACCCCAGTGATGTCCAGAAACATGAAGTAATCCTCGGGCTCCTCAAGCAAAGATGCTCCGACGCTCAACACCCCGATTCAGGTCATGGCAGAAACTCTCAACCTTTTCCACGCGTAACGGTCGCGACATGCATGAGAGATGTCGGGACATCATGGCCGCCGCTACTCCAACTCAACCAATGCGAAAGAATGAAAA
>JACQGJ010000679.1 GCA_016199605.1 Armatimonadota bacterium
GAGATTCCCTGACTCGAGGAAATACAGCTTCCCTTCCGCGAGGGCATACTCGATCGTGTGACCGATGGTGAGGGTGAGATAACTGTCGGCATCACACTGGGGTTTCCACGATTTCTCCTGACCACGAAAAGCGCCGGCGGTTTTCTTCAGAAAGGTGTCCATGTAAACGCAATCGTAGTACCGCCGGAAGTAACGCCCTCCCCAATAGAGACCCATGAGTGGAAAAGTCGTGTGGTTCCAGATGATGGTGTCGTTCTCCTCCAGATTGCCGTAATCGGCCGTTTGCCCGATCAGGGAATAGAGAAAACGCAGCAGCATGTTGGTGTAGCGGAGTCTCTCTTCGTCAGTAAAGACCGGGGCTTCCTCCACGGCATCCCACGCTGCGAAGATAAAGCGGGAGTTGGTTTCCTCGGGCCACGAGGGGTGTCGATCAGGATCCTGGTCGTAGAGTTTCGCCATCGCCTCCAGAACTCTCTTGCCGGCCTGGAGGTAGGGCTCCTCGCCGGTGACCAGATACTTCAGAGCCAACTCCTGAAACGCCAGCAGACCTGGCGTCGCTTCTGCTGTGAGGAGTGACTTGGCTTCGGCCTCGGTGAGGTCGTGATCCGGTAACGTGACATTAGTGTACTCCTTGCCTTCAACGACGTAACCGGCCTCGCGCTGGCCGGCAGGAGGCAACTTCACCTTCAAGGTGTACGGGAGAGAGAGGTTCCTGCCTTCACTGACCGTGGACTCAAAATCGCCGACGGCCCGCGCGACGCCCTCGAGGGTGGAGCCACCGAGAACCAGCACGTTGTGGCCTCCCGTCCACGGGTAGGGATTGTGGACCGTCTGGAAAAGGTACCCGTCCTTCCCGGGGCAAAGAGAGTCGAGGTAGAGGTAGTGATTCCAGTAGAGCCGCTCAATCAATTTGTTGTTGATCATCTGACCGAGGGCGATGACTGTTGTCTTCTCAGGATCAACATCGGCAATGGAGGTGCGGACGACGGGCTTCGCTCCCGTTCTCTTTGTGAGTATAGCGGCCACTCGCTCACCCAACTCGCGATACCCAGGCTCGTCCGGGGTGAGAATCGCGCAGAGGGCGTTGCCGTCGGCGACCAGAGGCGTCGTCAGGTACATTGGTTTCAGAACCGGAAAGGCCGTCGGTGGATTGCCCATTCGTATCAACTCCTGCAAGTCCTCTCTTGTGGCGGGTCCGTAGACTTCCATCTCCCCCACAACG
The DNA here is from genome assembly GCA_016199605.1 of Armatimonadota bacterium. Lineage (GTDB taxonomy): Bacteria > Armatimonadota > Abditibacteriia > CG2-30-59-28 > CG2-30-59-28 > JACQGJ01. Next base: position 1,223 of record JACQGJ010000679.1, read on the forward strand.
GGGTGTGCCCGCGCGCCTTCGCTCTTGCCCGCGAGCGACTGGAACCGGATCGCCTTCACGACGGCGGGCTTCAGATCGAGGGTTGCCCACTCTCCCCAGGTGGCGTTCCCTTTGACCTCCGCGAGCGTCGTCTCAAAGTCGCCATCGCCGTCACAGTCTGCGACGACACGGTACGCGGTGGAGTAGTAGGCCCTCTCGCCTTGTAGTATCCGAATCCTCTCGATCTGCTGAACCGTGGGGAAAGTGAGGGTGACTGCGCCTTCGCCTTTCGACAGAACCGCGAACACCAGCCCCTGCCGGGGATTGCCGTCGGTGACCGCTTTGAGGCTGTCGCCGTCCGCCTCGGGGGCGCATGTGATGGAAGCAAGAGGGGCGAGGTTTACCAACGCACCGTCGGCAAATCCGCGATGGCAGAAGCAGAGGGCGGCGAGAACCGCGCTCGTCAGGCACAGAGCCTGTCTTAGGGATTCACAGCGCCGATGTCGCACGAAAGAAGCAACCATGTCATACTCCGCTCATCAATCGATCACTCTACAGGGGATTACATTCGCAGGTAGTCAAGGGAATCCTCCTGTTCTCCCAGCTTGCTTGATCTTTCGCGTGGAGCTTTATGCCACGGAAAGAAATGCCCTCCGACACGTTGTTCGGAGGGCATCCCTGGCCTGTATGATCGTGAGGAAGGGGCCGTCTAACCGGACGCGGCCTGAATCTTCTGCTGAAGCTCGCCGGTTGAGAACAGCTCATTGGTGATGTCGCATCCGCCAATGAACTCGCCACCGACGAAAACCTGTGGGATGGTGTCCCAACCTGTGAACACCTTGATCCCTTCCCAGGCGTCAGGGTTTTCCAACACGTTGACGTGGCCTACCTCCACGCCCAGTTCCTTGAAAGGTCGCACCGCTCCAGCGGAGAATCCACACATCGGGAAATCAGGGGTGCCTTTCATATACAACATCACCTTGTTCTCGGTGATCTCTCTCTTGAATTGTTCCTCCAACTCCTTTGGCAAACCATTTGCCATACAAGTTCGCTCCCTTCTTAAGTAGTAAGGACCGTTTATGACTCAGTGAACCGCGGGACGTGACGGTCCCCACTCACGCCGCCGCTCGACGAGTCACGCCACCAGTCAGGGCGTACACGTCTTCAGCCCAAGCGCGTGGACGTCCATCCCCTCGAGGGCTTTGTAAACCATCTTATGCTGCTCGATCAAGCTCTTGCCGATGAACTCCTCGGCAGTCACGTTCGCCTGAAAGTGGTTGCCATCCCCGGCGGTATCTTCTACCTCCACCTCTGCCTCAGGCATTGCGTCCAGGATGGCATTCTTTATTTCCTCAGGTTTGAACTCCGGCACCGTTTACACCTTCCTTAGTAGTTCGTTTCACAAATGCTTTCCGAGTTGTCATTGCGACGACCAGAGGGAGGAAGCAATCTCCTCCGACCAGCGCGACAAATCTTGGGGATTGCTTCCTCCCTCTGGTCGTCGCAATGACATTCCCGGAACGTACTTACGAGAAGCTGTACTCAGAGAGCTTTGTAGACCGTTTCGAGATTGCTCGCATGTTTCCAGGCTGTGAGTCGCCACCAGTCGAGCATGTCGGCGGGAGGGTGAACCATCGCCTTGACCTCTTCGAGAGTCTTCCCGGACCTCTGGAGTTCCGGCACCGTCGCAACGGTCTCGTTGTAGTAATCGAGATACCGCTTCACGTTCTCCAACTTGAGCAAGGGACCGTGCCCGCAGACCACTGTATCGGCGTCATACTGGAGGATACGGCCAAGAACCTCACGCGTTCTATCAGTGGTTTCCTTGTCCCACTGCCGCTGCATGAAAAGGCCCCAACCGAACAGGTCGGCGATGTGAAGCACTTTGGCCCAGGGAAAGTAAACAACCGAATCCGCGGGTGTGTGTGTGCCTCCCAGCCACTCGATGTGAACCTCCCGGTCGCCGGAGGCCAGCGTATGACGATCTCGGTAAGTGAGGTCCGGGTTCCCATCCGGGTCCGAGGACTTGGGAGCGCACGACTCATGAGCAATCACCGTCGCCCCTGCTTTCGCCCAGATCGGGTTGCACGCGATGTGATCTGCATCCCAGTGGGTGTTGATAATCCACCGAATCGGCTTGCCCGCACTTCTGGCGACCTCTTCCTCAATCACGGGGGCCATTTTGGTCTCTTCCTGGGTGTCAATGACGACCACGCCTTCGCCCAGGTCAGCCCAGGCACAATTGTCGACGGCCTGACGAACCCAGACGCCTGGTCCCACTTCTACGACTTCACCCTCCACGAATGCCATGTGTTTGACTCCTCTGAAAATAGTAATCACCCGTTCGTCCAGGAGTGGCGAACTCTGCGAGTTCGAGCACTCCTGGACGAACGGCCCTCCACGAATGCCATGTTTTTACTCCTTCGCAATCTGGCAGCAAGCAGTCCGTCGCCCGACTCGAACGACCCATAGGGATGTTCTTCACGGAGCTGCAGGACATTCCAGCCAATGACAAGCATGACTCATAGTCGCGAAATTTCAAGCCCCGTGGTCCATTTCTTGACCTCCCGCGGGCCGGTCAATATACTAAAGGCCACCATGCGTCCTAAAGACACCAACACGCGCCTGCGCACCGTCCCTTCCCCGAGGTCGAAGCGCCCCTCCCCTCGACGGCCCGGGACTCCAACCCGCAGGCGGCGCTATATGGGTGTGAAACGGTTGGCCTTGTTGCTGGTGTTGGTCTTCTGTACGTGGGTCCTCCATGAACGCTCGTCTCACCGACGTCACGGCCCCCGCGGCATCGTTATCCACCACACGGCAAGTCCGGGAAAGCTCCATGGAGAACTGGTGAGCGCCAGCATGATAGACGAATGGCACACCCGGCGGGGCTTCCACAAGGAATACAACGGCAAGGTCTATCACATCGGATACCACTACGTGATTCGCATCGACGGGGTGATTGAGCGAGGCCGACCGGAAGGTTGCCGGGGGGCCCATGCAACCAAAGGGAACGACTGCCTCGGAATCTGTCTCGTGGGGAATTTCACACGGAGGGCCAGGGGTCTGACCTTCCCTTCCCGGCCTACGCCGCAGCAGATGGCGGCCCTGCATCACTTACTGGAGGTACTGGTGGACCGCTACCGGTTCAGATCCGCTCAGATCCATACCCATCGAGAAGTGGATGGGGACACGGCCTGTCCAGGGGATAGATTCCCCATCGCGCAGGTCAGAAAGTGGGTGAAAGATTTGGACGGCAACAGGCGACTGGCCTCCATCTTTGGCCGCTCTTCAAGGCACTGACCTCCGGAGAAGTCCCAGGCGATCCCGCCTACTTCTTCTTCCGGCGTCGCCTTCGTTGGGATCCTGCGGTGGTCTTTTCATTGAGTTGGGGTCCGGCGTTGGCTTTTTCATTTGAGTCCGCGGGGGGTGTCGGCGGCTGCAACGGCTTGATCCGACCGGCCAGGCCACCGAGGTTCTGTTTCTCTTCTTCCCGGTCCCACTTCCGGTACATCATCAGTTGCTGGGCCGTCTGCATCACATTGAAGGTTATCCAGTAGAGGACAAAAGCCGCGGGGAAAGTACGGCAGATCATCACGAACATGATGGGCATCATCCACGTCATCATCTTCTGCTGCTGTTGCTGCGCCGGATCGACCGTGGGCATGGTCGTGAGTTTTGTGGAGAAGATCATGCTGACCCCGTAGAGGATCAGCAGGGGCATATCTGGCATGGCCAGGTTGTCGATCCAGAGGAAATCGGCATGGTAGAACTGACAGCGGTAGCTCATGATGGCCCGGTAGAGCAGAATCAGCACCGGCATCTGGATGAGCATCGGCAGACATCCTCCCATGGGATTCACCCCATGGGCCTTGTAGAGCGCCATCACCTCCTGGTTCATCTTCTGGGGATTGGCCTTTTCCCCTTTGTACTTCTCCTGGATTTTCTTCATCTCAGGCTGAACCTTCTGCATTTCCCGCATCGATTTGAAGGAAGCCTTGTTGAGGGGCTGCAGCAGCAGCTTGACGACTACCCCAAACAGGATGATGGCGAAGGCGTAGCTGTAATGCTTGTTGCGACCGAACAGCGTTACGAAGTGATCGAGTACCTGGTAAAGAGGATCCTTCCGGTTCAAGGGTTCGATCCGCTGGCAGACGGCCTGCATAATGGGTTCCGGCTTCCTGTCGGGAAAGTGTATCAGGCTCTGCGACGGCGTTTTCAGAATCCCGGCAAACCAGCCGGGGCTCAGAAACGGTTGCGGCTTGGCGCTTGTTTGGTCCACAAGGAAGGTTCTTTCGACGCGCTCAAACTCTTTCTTGCCTTCCCGGTGACCCTTGTTCTCAGACTCATCCCAGATGAGACAAGCGCGGCGGTAGGCAGCAGTCGGACCGTAAGGCGTTCGCGAGTATTTCTTGGAAAACACCAGGTAGGAGTTGGCAGCCGACTTGGGATCCTTAAGGACGGTCTCCTGTATGTAGGCCACGCGGAGCTTACACCACCCGGCGTGGTTGAGGAGGTCCGGAGGCGCGGACCGGGTCTTGTCGTATTTGTCGAATTCCTGCTTGAGCCGGTCAACTTCCTTCTTGGCGGCTTCTGCGGACCCAAGGCCCTTCGTATCCATGGCCTCTTTGATCGAGCGCAGACGCTGCTCAACTTTTTGCGCGTCTGGCTGACCGGGATTAGGCTTGCCGACCTTCTTTGCAAAGTAAATCTGGAAGGCAAGGGAGACGAGAAGAGCCAAAAGCATCCCGACGAGCATCGAGGGTGCTGGACGATTCTGTTGTTGCATTCAAAACTCCATTATTAAATGGTCCCGGTCCTTGTCTTGCTGTTCCGGTACCGGATCGAGGCCACCAGGATGGAAAGGATGGCACCGGGCAAGCCTCATCACTGTCAATCCCATCCCTTTCACCAGGCCAAACCGCTCGACGGCCGCGACGCAGTAGTGCGAGCATGTCGGGTGGAAGCGACAGGTGGCAGGCAACCACCTGGAGACCCATCGTTGATACAGTCGTATCGGGGATACTGCCATTCTGCGAAGCATTCTTGCCACCCTCCTCCTCCGCTATCGCCACAGCTTCGCACGACGCAGCAGTTGGTCCATTGCCTGCTCGAGGTCTTGCCTCGAAGCCTCCGCGGCCCCAGGCCGAGCGAAGAAGATGAGATCAACCTCAGCGGTGATCCGGTCCAGGCGCACACGGTAACACTCCCGGAGCCGCCGTTTCACCTGGTTTCGGACCGTGGCCCCCCCGACTTTTTTCCCCACCGACAGCCCCACACGTCGGCCCCCTTCGGGGCGCGCCATGACTGCCAGTGTAAGCAAGGGATGGCGGTGGAACTGTCCACCGTCCATCACCCGCGCGAAATCCCGGCTTTTTCGGAGTCGATCCGCACGACGAAAACGATTCATTGGCTCGCCACAAGACGGAAGAAGGCTGCGATGTTGGGTTGGGATGGGGAAGCTTTGCTCCGACGGGATGCAGGTGGGGAGGTTCGCATTTCCGGAAGAGGTTTCAGACGACCGTCAATCGTTGCCGCCCGCGAGCTCGACGCCGGCTGAGCACAGCGCGGCCGCCTTTGCTGGACATTCGTTTGCGAAAGCCGTGTTCCCTCTTTCTCGGTATCTTTTTCGGTTGATACGTCCTTTTCACTGGTTACTCTCCTACAATCAATGCCATATCAGTCTTCAGAGCAAGAATCCTCGTTTCTTGCTCGCTTACTCACGCGGGCGGCATTATAGCATACAGCCCCACGTTCGGACAAGGGCGGTGAGCCGGATGTCAACACGGAAGACGCCTTCATCGCAGTGTTAGATTCCGTCGTTCTCCAAAATGTCCGAAACCTCGACGGAAACCGCCTCCATTGATTCTAAAGCGATTCTCTTGGCTTTCTCGAGCGCTTCTCTCGCGCCTTCGTCACCTCTTTCTGCATAGACCGAACCCTCTATTCGATTCTGTTCGGGCCAAGTTGCGAAGCCGCCGCCCGACCCGTTCGATATCAGATTGGTCCCGAACTCCATCAGGTCAACGCCGTCCTTGAAGCGTATATCGAATTGTAATTCATAGCGCGGAGGATGCGGGGCCGCATTCACTCTGAGTTTTCGTTGGAAGTTCTTGCTGAGTTGTCTATATCTACGAGACCTTCTTACGCAGAATGGCTCTATCCAAATGAAATCGAGACTTATTTTTGGCCACAGGAATAGTTCAAGGTAACCGAATTCGTCAAATGATTCGATTTGAAACGTATTTCCGACAGCTCGCGAAAAAGCGCGCCTCGATTCTTCCGGCATGCCTCGTAGCGACAGCGGTACTGCCACCACCAATACCCAATCCCCGACCCGTAGGTCCTTCCCGAGCGCATCGATTGGCGGGTGAACATCCATTTTGAAATCCAATGTCGCGTTGACGCAGGCAACGCGACCCGGCCCTCGAGGGGCCACGATCTCGGCTTGGTTCGGCAGGGCAACTACCTCACAACAAGGGAGGATTCCTATCGGTGACGAGTATA
>JACQGJ010000046.1 GCA_016199605.1 Armatimonadota bacterium
CGCTGCCGGCAATTCAGCCGTCCTTTCAGGACTTGAGGTAATGTGTGGCGCTGTTTTCCCGTGGCTGAAGCTCACGGGCTATCCTCACAAAGTCCCTTCAGGACATGAGAGACTCTAACTCAGGTGGTTCGAGCGTAACTGGAGTCAAGTGCATAGCCCTGAAACAGAAATCAAAGATGTGGACCCCAAGTCCACCTTGCTTCCTTCGCTTCTACCCATCACGTGCCGCGCCTTAAACCGGGGAGTTGAACCGTGGTCGCTGTTCGGCAACGACATGGAGTGCTGGAGATACCTTAAGGTACCGGAGACCCGCTCCTCAGGGGATTGGCGACACTGGACTCTGTGCGTAGCACGTTGTCAACACGCAACCATGACTGGTAAGGCGTTCCACCCTCCCCCGCGCTGCCGAAGTCGCAGAGGCGGATCTTGCCTCCGTCCCTCGTCGGGAACTCCATGAGAAGGGGCTGCCCTTCCCTGCGCCTTCACTCGCCTTCCTCGAAGCACACGCGCATCGAGAACGGGAAGGGCGTCATTCCTCAGAGCGCTCTCCACTGTGCCACACCCTCACCTTTGCGATCATCATCCCGTGGGGGTTGCTCCAGAAGGCGATGGAACCCCCGGGGAGAGGTTCGCTATCCACAACGGTCAGGGCTGGTTCATCATCTACAGACAGGCGCAAGGTGTCGCCGATTTTCTCGGCGCGTATGTGAAACCAACTGCGATGGGGGTCGTTGGTTGTCAGTTTGTAGGGTCCCTCGGCCAGGACTTTGCCTTTCCTCAGAACCTGGTTTGTTTGTCCACCGTTGCCCGCGACCACGAAGGAGTATCCGCTGTCAAGATGCTCGCCATCACCGCATGTCGTCAGATTGAGGTCGGAGGGGCTATCGCCGCCGGTACTGGGATCCATGGGTTTGGCTGCGAAGAATTCCACTACGTGATCGCCGAAGAACTGGGGTTTCGACCAGAGGGTCGGTCTCTTCCCCCCGCTGCCCCCGAAGAAGGTCCACTGCGGGCTGCACGTCCACCGCTGCCTGACTTGCCAGTCGCCGTCCGCTGCACGCCAATCAACAGGAGCCGTCGAAAAATTGCATTCGTAAAGATACGGTGACCGCGCCGACAGCTCGGCGAGTTCCAGCTTGGGGTCAGCAGCCTTCTGCTTGCGCCGTTTTTCCTGTTGCTCTTTTGAGAAGATCCTGACGAAATCAATCCTAATGTTTGCGTGCTGCAGCACACGGTACACCTCCGGAGCATTGGACTTCAGAATCTCACCCAAGAGGATGTTGCCAAGCGTATTCAGCAGATCGCCGCGCTGTTGTCGCCGCCGGGCAGGGGTCGTGCCGTATCGTGGCTGGTTCAGACCCTTCAGATCCAGCGGGATGCCCTCCACGCCAAAGCCGGTGCTGGCGCCGATGAGGGGGTCGCGATCGCAGTAGGCCAACACCGTTTGTTCGTCCAAGCTGGCGCGTATGAAGTTCCTGTCCCTTCTAAACGTTAGAGTAGACCCCGGCTCCCACTTTACGCCTTTGCGGCTGGCAACAACCTCTCCGTTCCGCTGAAGCTGGCACGATAGTGGCTTCCCCTCCTGCACCTTCGCGCGAAAGCGGTAACCTCGCCCCAAGTCATGTCCGTCGCCCGACAGGATCGTTTCCAGGTATCCCGGGCCCTTGTGATTGGGCAGGGGGAAGGTGAACCCACAATCCCCAAAGAAATGACCTCGATGCCATATCCATCCGTCTTTGCCATTCTGCCAGTCGCCGACAGGCGACGCCCATTGAGCCATCGTGTTTTCTTTGGTGAACTGCGCCGTCACTTTGGTCGCAAGAGTTGTGTCAGAGGGGAAAGCGATTGTAAGATTGCGGTACTGTCTAACGGAGCTATCAACGGACAGAAGTCCTACTTGCCCACCGGGCTGCCGTTTGCCCTCAACCATCTCCTCGTCCACGGCCGTCAAGATAACGGATCCGTCTACGCTCACGCTGACACAGCCCTCGATAATCTCTGCGGAAAGGACGTGCCAACGGTCGTGAGCTGCGTCCGGTCGGTCTACCATGGCGGCGCGCGCCCGGTCCACACTGCGCACTTCGCCCGCTGAAACTTTCCACAACTCCCACAACCACTCATGAGCTTCTTCGCCGGTCCGACCGCACAACAGGTAGTATTCATCGGGTGCAGCGTACCCGAAACACAAACCTACCGGAGAGTTGCCTGTTGAGGTGAACTCCGCGGTCACGCGGTAGTCTCGCCACCCGGGCCATCCGGTGACCCACAACGGAAGCCGATCGCCGGTGTCTGGAACCTGAGTCGTTACCTGCGTCCACGGAACCGAGGAGGTCTCCGCTATTGTCACGTCACGGACGCTTGCCACCTGGATATCATCAAATTGCAGATCGGGCGGAACTCCGTTACCTTCATAGAGAACGCCGATCTTCCCTTGACCGAAGGAAGCGGCATTGGCGACACAGACCTCCTCGGAGTCCAGGAAACCCTTGACCCCCTGATCCGTCGCGACCAACAGGAGTTTGTACCATTGCCCTGGTTGGC
>JACQGJ010000682.1 GCA_016199605.1 Armatimonadota bacterium
AACGAAGCGGACATGGCGAAGATCGCCGCGACGCTGACCGGCGTCGGCGGGGCCGTGTGGAACGATGATTGCGTCGAAATCTACCTGAAGCCGGGACATCGAGCGCTGTGCCACTTTGCCGCCAACACTCTCGGTGGACGCTTTATGCGTGGGGCAAGCGACTCGTGGCAGTCAGTGGCCAAGCGCAGCGACGACGGCTGGACCATCGAAGTCGCTCTCCCCTTTTCAGCCATGCAGGAGCCCGCGCCGCTTCCCGGCGAGATTTGGGGCGCCAACTTCTGTCGCGAAGAAAAACCCCACCGCGAGGACTCCTGCTGGTCTTTGCCCGGGTTCAACGACGAGAGTGGTTTGGGGGATCTGGTGTTTGAATGAAGCTGGACGCGGGGCAAGAGGGGATAGCGCCGCTGGGTCCCACTTCGCGACTTTGGGATCACCCTCGCGCCTGCTATAGTGCCACTTGTCATGTGCTCCAGAGATAACCAGAGACAATTCGCTGAATTGCTCAAACGTCCCGGCGTCATCCGCAGCCTCGGGGCGCACGATGTGTTCACCGCGCTGATCGTCGAGCAGGCGGGATTCGAGACGGTATTGATCGGCGGCTTCGGTACGAGTGCTTCGCTGCATGGCCTGCCTGACCTCAACTTCCTCACCATGTCGGAGATGGCTGACGCTGTGCGGCGGATGGCAACCCGCGTTTCCATTCCTGTCATCGCCGACGGAGACACGGGACAGGTACACCTGCGATACTCCGGATTCCGGACAGGGATTACCATAGCTCGCGCGACCCCATCTCTTATGCTGGAATTTCAGAGTGAAAGAAAGTGGAGTTGCGGCAACGTCCGTTCTGGTGCTACGATATGGTCAGAATCAAAGGAGGCAGGCGATGGATTCCAAGGGGAGTCTCCAGCAGGTTTTGGAGTTGGCGGAGCATCTATCTACAGTTGATAAAGTGCGACTCATAGAACGAATTGCGCCGAAGATAGAGAGCCACCTGTGTAACGTCAAATATATCCCCCGGAAATCGCTCAGGGGACTTTGGAGGGGACTGGATATCACTGATGAAGACCTGTCGGAGGTTCGCCGCGAAATGTGGGGGAGTTTCCCGCGGGAGGACATTTGATGGCGGGGTTTGTGGCAGGCTCCGTCGCACGCGTTCCCCGCTCCGAAGTTCCTGACATGCCCGACCGCATCATCGCAGCCACCGCCGTTTGCCTGGGTCTGGCTCTGATCAGCAAGGATCGAAAGATTCAGCTATCCGGGGTAAAGACGATCTGGTAGCGTTGTCTCAACTACTCCTCTCTTGAACACCACGACCGCCAACGGCGGCAGCGTGATCTGAATAGAATGCGGACACCCGTGCCACGGGACTGCGTCCACCTTTACCCCCCCGCAATTCCCCATGTTGCTTCCCCCATAGCATTCGCTATCGCTGTTCAAAACCTCGCGATAGAACCCCGGCAATGGCACGCCCAGCCGGTATCCCTCACGTAGCACCGGCGTGAAGTTGCAGGCAAAGACCAAGGCATCTTCGGGATCTTTTCCTCGGCGACAAAAGGAAACCAGACTGGCGTCGTTGTCCTGGAAGTCAATCCACTGGAAACCTTCCCACGTGAAATCCACTTCATACATCGCTGGCTCGTTGCGGTAAAGGTTGTTCAAGTCCCGGACGTATTGCATGAGCTTGTGATGCGGCTCGTATTGGGTCAGATGCCAGTCGAGGCTGTTGCTGAAATCCCACTCTCGCGACTGACCAAACTCCGCTCCCATGAACAACAGCTTCTTCCCGGGATGGCCATACATGCAGCCCAGCGCGAGTCTCAGGTTGGCGAACCGTTGCCATTCGTCTCCGGGCATTTTGTCCAGAAGCGACCGTTTCCCGTGAACCACTTCGTCATGGGATAGGGGCAGGACGAAATTCTCAGTGAACGCATACAGCAAGGAAAACGTGATGAGGTGATGATGAAACTTGCGGTACACGGGATCCTCGTGCATGTAGCTCAGGAAGTCATTCATCCATCCCATGTTCCACTTGCAGGTGAAACCAAGCCCATCGAGATGGGTCGGGCGGGAAACGCCTGGCCACTGGGTGGACTCTTCGGCGATCATCAACACTCCGGGGTGACGTTCATGTACGATGGCGTTGAGTTGCTTCAGGAAGTCAATCGCTTCCAGATTCTCTCTCCCGCCGTAGCGATTCGGCAGCCACTCTCCCTCCTTGCGTGAGTAGTCGAGGTAGAGCATCGAGGCCACGGCATCCACTCGCAGACCGTCTGCGTGATACCGCTCGCACCAGAACAGCGCATTGGCAATCAGGAAGTTCCTCACCTCGTTGCGACCGTAGTTGAAGATGAGAGTGTCCCAGTCGGGATGCTCGCCCAGCCGTGGATCGGCGTGCTCATACAGTTCCGTCCCATCGAACCACCGCAACCCCGCGTCATCCTTCGGGAAATGGGCGGGAACCCAGTCGAGGAGGACGGCGATGTCGTGCTGGTGCAGGTAGTCCACGAAGTAGGCAAAGTCGTCGGGGGAGCCGAAACGACTGGTGGGCGCGTAGTAACCCGTCACCTGATATCCCCACGAGGGATCGTAGGGATGTTCCATGACGGGTAGAAGCTCGACGTGAGTGAATCCCAGCCATCCCACATAATCGGCGAGGGCATGGGCCAGCTCCTGGTAGGTGAAAGGGCGGTTGTTCTCCTCGATCTTCCGACGCCACGATCCGAG
>JACQGJ010000701.1 GCA_016199605.1 Armatimonadota bacterium
ACCTCACATTGGATAATGCAGATGATGGGAGCCCTGCCGATCTACGGCGAGGCCCCGTTAATCCTTGGTCGCTGCCAGCTTCACCGACTTCCAGATCCCACCTGCCAACACCTCGTTGCCGACTTTCACTACGACCGTGTTCGTCTCTCCGAGCTTGAGTTTTCCGGTCACGTCTATCGAAAACCGTTTCTCCCATCCGATGTCAGCCGGTTCGTTGTGTCCTCCGGCCCGGAGGCCATTAACCCAGACGGTGGCAACCTCATCCACGGCGCCGAACCACAGATACAACCTGGACTTCGGCAGCACCTGCACGTCGGGGACGTCCCATGCCAACCGATACCAGGCCTCTCCTTGATACCTCACTCCCTGTTCGTCCCAGAACTTGCCGATCTCCAGGTCGCGCCAACCGGACGAGTCGAGGTCCCGTTTGGACCAGCCTGCTTTCGTTCCCTGTTTCTTCGGATCGGTTTGGAACTTCCAGATCTTCGGCAGATCGGCAAGGAAGTCGTACTTGCCTTTGAGATCGCCGAAAACCTCTTCATCGCTGTAGCCGGGCTGCGCGGAAGCGACAGGGCCCCCGCCACCGGGAGCGCCTTTCACCTGTCTTCCCAGGTGCTTGTCGTCCTCAATCGGACGGGGATTCCTGGCCCGCTTCAAGGCGTTCAGGTATTCCTGTGGCAGTCGTTCGTTCGACCACCACTTTGGATGCTCCGTGTATACCCACACATATTTGTCCGCAACATCCAACCCACAGAAGACCGAGTATTCGAACTCCTCCGGAGTAAAGTAGTTCTTGTCAAAGTCGTCGGTGTTCCAGTCTTTTGCTCCGTAGCGGTTGTCCATCCAAACGCCAAACCCGAGACGGACGTACTTCCGGTATGCCGTGGGATTCCCAACACGAGACAGCATCTTTCTCATCACCGTGTCCCGAGCGCTCAGGAATTCCCGGCGCGTTCTGAAGCTGTACGCGCCCTCATAGGCGTCGACGATGGTCGTGCCGTTCGCCGCAGCGTCAAACATCCCGTCCAGCAGGTTCTTCAACAGTCCGTACTGGACCTTCGTCCGATCTCCTCCGACTCCCGTGATTCCGTATGCGTAGGTCATTAGCACTGTGATGTTCGGATAGTAGCGGCTGAAGCCTCGCATCAACTCGCGGCCACGCTGCCGGGTTTTCTCTTCATATTCAGCGAAGCTCCTGGTGTCTTTGTGAATTTGCTTGTCATAGGTGAACAGCGGGGTCCCATACATCTCAATGTCAAACATCAGACCCTTGCAGCCGCCTTCCTGAGCGACGCGTCCCGCCAACTCGGCATTGTGAACCACGACGGCAAAAGCGTCATCGTCAAACCAGTCAACATCGCCCGGACACACGTTGAACCGCAGGAAGTTGTCGGTGATATGCTTGAACTTGCGCTTGGCTGCCTTGAGGTCCTCGAGGTTCTGCTTGAAGTCCTCGTATTCAAAACGTTTGGTGCTCCAGCACTCCCAGGCAAAGTTGCTTTGCTTTCCGTCGTGCTCGGGATCCATGTGAAAGATCACTCCATTGAAACCATACCCGTCCATCCGCTCCGCATTCGCCCTCATGTAGGAAGGAGCCGGTTCGTCCCAGCCCCACTCGATCAACTTCTTCTTTGAGTTGATTCTCACCACCGACTGGGCAGGCCCCGTTCCGGCGACTGTCACCGTACCGGTGACTGTGAAGATCAGGCATACGATCCACGCATGCCCATGTATGAGGTGCAGCCGCGAGTCGACTCGCCGATTCCACGTTTCAACCATAGGTCTCTTCATCCTCTCTTTCTTCCGGGGGTTCACAGCAGGAACTGACCAAGATATTTCTTCGACAGGAGCAGCATCTTCTCCCGCAAAGGCTCACGGGACCATAGCTCGCCGTGCGGCTCCATCGAGAGGTAGCCCTGGTAGTTGTGTTCATAAAGAAACGCCATCACCTTGCCCCACTCAATGTCCCCCATTCCGGCAGCCGGTTGCGAGATGAGGTCGCCGTCCACGTATAGGTGCTCCTTTATGTGGACGTAGCCGACTTTGTCACCGTGTTTGCGCACCACTGCCAGGTAGTCATCCCCGTGGTGCTGCCAGTTGGCAGGGTCATATTTGATCGTGATCTCCGGCAAGTGCTCCCAGACTCTCTCGTAGGACTCCAGACTTGTAAAGAAGCTGTTGCCGTGCACCGCGTACATCGCCAGAGTCAGCCCGGCCTTCGCGGCTTTTTCGAGAAAAGGCGGGAAGACCTTCACGAACTCCGCGACGTTTTCCTCCAGAGAGCCGCCCGTCTCTCCGCCGCCGGTGATCAACACCTCGGCGCCCAGGGCCTCCGCATACTCGATGCCGCGGTTGAGCATGGCATGAGCCTTTTCTCGCTCTGCCGGATCCTTCGAGGTGTGGTTCCACCCCCAGAGGCCGAGGGCTGAGGCGCGTACGCCGTGCTTGTCGAGAATGTTTCGCATCTGACTCACGGTGTCAGCCGTCAACTCCTCGAAGTTACCCCAGTAGTTATACTCCAGACCGGCAAACCCATGCTCCGCAGCAAACCTCGCGTCCGCCTCAACACCTGCCAGATCGTTCAAGCCGATAAACCCAAGTTCCATGAGTGATACCTCCTTCTTTGATTGTAGCCGAGCACCGAGGCGGAAGCCCGAGGCTGTTTGATTGCGGCTTCTTGACCCGCGTCAGTACCTTTGGCGCCGCTTCGGTCCTCTGTCGCACCCTCAGCCCGTGTCGCACCGGAACGTCTACAGCATCCGCAAATACTCAATCCCACCCCGCAGCTTCTCTTCGTCCGACCGGTCGGCGCCGAAATCTTCGATGGAGATGAAGCCCTCATAGCCGATCTTGCGAAGGACCTCCATCATTTTCGGATAGTTGTAGAGTCCCGAGCCCATCGGACAAGCAGGCCACTGCCACTTCCGGGTACCCATTTCGTCCACCTCACCCGGCTCGGGACGGTGCGCTCCGACGTGTATGTGAGCCAGATACGCCCCAAGCAATTCCAGGGCCACCTGAATCGTCTCGTACCCGTCCACCACCATATTCTGCGGGTCGTAGATCACGCCGAGATCTTTCGCGTCGAAGCTGGAAACGATCCGGCACGCCGAAGAAGCGCTCGGGTGAATCGTGCCGCCGTGCATCTCCAAGAGGACCTTTACTCCGTAGCACCGGGTAATCTGGAGTGCCTTGGCAAACGCTTCGACTGCCTCTCCGTAAAGCTCATGATAGTTCACCGACCCATCGTACCCCCGTGGGCAACTAAGTCGCACAGCGGGACAACCGCACACCTGCGCCCCTTCGGCGAGAAGCTTTACTTGTTCGAGATCGGTCGCGCTGCACGCAGACGCAAATCCGGCAAGGGCAAGCCCGTTGTCTCCGGTGACCTTCTTTACTTCTTCTGCGCGCGAAAGAATGTTGTCGGGTGAAAGATCGGTCAGGTGTCGTCCCCACGGACTGGGCGCCGCGTTCTCCTGTCCCGGGGCCAACCGCCGCACTCGCAACTCCACACCGTCAAACCCGAGAGACCGCAGCAATCCGCACGTCTGTTGGAGGTTGTAGTTGGGGAGCATCACGCTCGTGGCTGAGTATTTCATCTGAAGCTTCTCTCCTTGCCACCCCATTCTATGGGGAGGTGCTTGTCACACTTGGTCTATCTTCTTTTGAGCAGGTAGAGTTTCGGCACCGCCCCGCGATTTCCTCGTGATTTTGAACTCTGCCGCCCGCGAAAGACTGATTAGTGATGTGGGTGTGCATTTTCTATTCTGATGTCGCCAACCTCGTAGC
>JACQGJ010000052.1 GCA_016199605.1 Armatimonadota bacterium
ACAACCGACACCGGCTGGTTTCGCTTCTCCAACACGACGTCTGAGGCCTTGCGCGCGTGCGCGACCTTGGTGGAGTCGGGGGCAGACGTCCGCGAGGTGGCAAAACATCTGTTCGAGGAGCGGTCCTACGCGGCCACAAAGCTCATGGGAAGGGCCTTGGGCTCTCTTGAAGTCGCGTGCGAGGGCCGCCTGGTCTGGGCGAATCTGACTCGCGAGGACTTCGGGGATTGCCAGGCTACTGATGAGGAGACGGAAGGCATCGTCAATCACCTGAAAGGGGTGCGCGGCTCCGAGGTCGCCGTGCTGTTCAGGGAGGACGCGCAAGGGAAGGTCCGGGTGAGCCTCCGGTCGGAGTCGCAGGTCGACGTGAGCAAGATCTCGCATCTTTTTGGGGGAGGCGGTCATGCCGCCGCGGCCGGGTGTACGCTGGCCCTGTCGCTCCCTGAAAGCCAGGAGACTATCCTCGGTGCCGTGCGAGAACGGATTGAAGCTCTGGAAGGCGCCCCCGGTGTGACAAGTGAGAAACGATAAGAGCCTGCATGGAATTCTCAATTTGCTGAAACCGCCGGGGATGACCTCCCACGATGCGGTTGACTTTGTGCGCCGCAAAACCAGCGTTCGCCGGGTCGGTCATACGGGAACCCTCGATCCTGCGGCCTCCGGGGTCCTGGTCTTGTGCGTTGGCCATGCGACCCGGCTTGCTGATTATGTGTCCGGACTGACCAAGACCTACCGTGCCGAGGTGACTTTCGGCGTCACGACGGATACTTACGACGCTGATGGGACCGTCCTGGATCGAAGGGAGTCGTTGGACCTCGCCCAGGCGGACCTCCTTGCCCTGTTGCCGAGTTTTACCGGCGAGATACTGCAACGCCCTCCTCCCCACTCGGCGGTCCACGTTGGCGGCAAGAAGCTGTATGAGTGGAACCGCGATAAAGTGGAGGTTACGGTCGCTCCGCGTGCTGTTCGAGTGTTGGGTCTGCGATGCCTGCATTTTGGGAGGGGAACTTTCCCTCGCGCCGTGCTGGAGATCAAATGCTCCAAAGGCACTTATGTTCGGTCTTTGGCTCACGACTTGGGCCAGACGATGGGATGTGGGGCGTACCTCTCCTTCCTCGTCCGAGAGGCTGTGGGCTCCTTCGCCCTGCAAGCAAGTCTGACACTGGAAAAGGTCGCTTCTTCGGAGAACGTCGAGGAGCTTCTGCTGCCCCTTTCCGCGGCCGTTGAGCACTTTCCCTCCATGGTAGTCAAAGAACGCGGTCTTTCACGTCTCCAGAACGGGATACCGCTGAGCCCCGAGGATTTCGTGAGTTCGTCGTCTGCAACCCATGGTGAAGAGATCGCGCTTCTTGGATTCGATGGCCAGTTGATAGCGATTGGGCAGTATCATCAGGTTGGTCGGCAATACTTTCAGGTGAAGGCTGAAAAGGTATTCCTCCGGACAGGGGAGAATTGAGCCTACTCCCGATGCAGGTCCTTCCGCACATCTACAAACCTCCCTCGACGACAAGTGACAGGAACCAAGACCTCCCTGAGACTCTGCCCTCGGTGGTTGCCATCGGGTTCTTCGACGGAGTTCATCGCGGTCATCGAGAGATTTTCCTGAAAGCCCGCCGGGTTGCCGATAGACTGGGCGGCCTCGTTCGCATCATCACTTTTCTGGAACATCCCTCCCGATTTTTCCGACCCGACGCGGATTTCCACTACCTATCTACCGTCGAGGAGAAGCTGGAAATCCTCAAGGAGCTTGGAGTCGATGTGATTCACCTCGCTTCTTTCGATCAGGAGGTTGCCAACCTTGGCGCTTGGGACTTCTGCAAACGGATCCTGGTTGGTGAGATGAACATGCGCGCCCTGATGGTGGGCCATGATTTTGCGATGGGGAAAAACCGCTCCGGAACAGTCGCCGTGCTGACCGAGTATGGGAAGTCGCTGGGTTTTGAGGCCGTTCCCGTCAGCGCGGTGGCTTCGGACGACGGTTACCCCATCTCCAGTACCCGAATCCGCGCTCTGGTAGCCAGTGGCGACGTGGGTCTTGCCGGCAACCTCATGGGCCGGCCCTACACCTTGTCCGGCACAATGGTGTCGGGGAGAGGTCTGGGAAGGCAGATCGGCTTTCCGACTCTGAATCTCGAATGGCCTTCCACAAAGATTCTTCCAGCCAACGGGGTCTATGCAACTCGCGTTGACCTTGAAGGCGGTCACTTCGATGGTGTGACCAACGTGGGGCGCCGTCCCACTGTCGGCGGCGAAGGGATTACCGTTGAGACGCACGTGCTGTCTCAGGAGGGCACAGTAGCCGACGCACTGAACGCTGTGAGTCCGGCTTTTCTGTCCGTGCAATTCGTGGATCGTCTGCGCTCGGAGCGAAAGTTCGACTCGGTCGAAGCCCTTGCCGACCAGATCCGCAGAGACATCGAGGCAGCCAGGGAACGCTTGGAGTAGAGGCGGCGCTTTTCTGCGGAAGAGGCATGAACAGACGATGCGTTGTCGCTCCTTTTGCCCTGTGTTATAGTGACTTCAAGGTAGGTGAAGACCATGGCCACCAGATTCTTTACACAACAGAAACTTACGTGGTTGATTATTGGCTTGATTTTCGCAGTGGGCGTCGACGTCGGATGGCGCCTGCGAAGGTCCGGTTCTGACAGCCAGGTGATCCCACCCGCGGAGGCCAAACCAGTCCAAACGCCTGAGGACCTGGCCCGACTCGGAAAGGCTTTTGCCGCCATCGCGCAGGCGGTCATCCCGGCGGTTGTCAACATTAACACGACAACCATCATTCCCGGCCATTCTACTTTTGATGACCCGTTCTTCCGTGACTTCTTTGGGGGCAGCAGTCCTTTTGGCGACTTCTTCAACGAGCCGGAACGGCGGTCAACCAGCTTGGGCTCGGGTGTGATCGTGAGTCCGGACGGCTACGTCATCACCAATAACCACGTCATCCAAGGTGGGTCGGAGATCAAGGTCTCACTGGCAGACAAACGGGAGTTTAAGGCTCAACCCATCGGGACCGATCCGACGACGGACGTTGGGGTCATCAAGATCGACGGCAGGAACCTTCCCACGAGCAACTGGGGAAACTCTGACAACCTCGCGGTGGGTGAATGGGTTGTGGCAATCGGAAGTCCCTTTGGCCTGAATCAGACGGTGACTGCGGGAATCGTGAGCGCGAAAGGCCGAACCGATGTCGGCATCTCCGGCTATGAGGATTTCATCCAGACAGACGCAGCGATCAACCCTGGCAACAGCGGCGGGGCTTTGGTCGACGTGGGCGGTCGTCTCGTGGGGATCAACACCGCGATCTTCTCCAAAAGTGGGGGATACCAGGGGATCGGTTTTGCCATCCCGAGCAATATCGCCAAGTCCGTGATGGACGAGTTGATCCGCCATGGGGAAGTTGTCCGAGGATGGATCGGCATCATTGTGAATCCGGTGACGGAAGACACCGCCCGAAGGCTTGGTATGAGCAAGGCAGAGGGAGTCGTCGTCACGACCCTCTACCGGAATAGCCCGGCACACCGCGCAGGATTCCTGCCTTACGACGTGATCCTCGAAATCAACAGGCAAAAAGTTGAAAACCCCGGGCACTTGCGTAACATCGTGGTTCAGACGAAGGGCGGGGAGACACTCAAGTTCAAAATCTGGCGACGGGGGCGACAGATAGAGGCGGAGGTCAAGACAATCCCGAAACCGAAGATTGCCAACGGGCAACCCGCGCCTGGGATATAGCGACCCGCACGGAGCAAGCAGACGAGTTCACTTCGGAACTGAGGCCTTCACGATTGCGATGCTGATACAGAACACGCTCATTGCCACAAGCACGTGATCGTGGAAGTCATTCATCACGCGTGCGGTGAATTATCCTGATTGACGCATAATAGCCATGCCGCCGCGATCCGTCGATGCGCTGTGGAAGTGGCAGTATGGGACCCGATTTCACCGGTCGACACGGGCTGACGTGGGGCACATACTGCTGCCCAAGTGGAATCCGTTGAAAACATGCTGTTGGCCGCACGTTGAGGACAAACAATGCCACGCAAGAGTATCCCTGCTGAAATCCGACGACACATCTTGCACGAGGCCGGGTACAAATGTGCCAATCCTGCCTGTCGAACTATCCTGACCTTAGACATACATCACTTAGATCCAGTATCGGATGACGGGGCGAATACGCCAGAAAACCTGATTGCCCTTTGCCCCACTTGCCACAGCTTGCACCATGCCGGCAAGATACCCATCTCGTCTCTCCGCACATGGAAGTTGTTGCTCCTGTCCCTGAACGAAGCATACGACCGGAAA
Source organism: Armatimonadota bacterium (assembly GCA_016199605.1). Classification (GTDB taxonomy): domain Bacteria; phylum Armatimonadota; class Abditibacteriia; order CG2-30-59-28; family CG2-30-59-28; genus JACQGJ01. The sequence continues at coordinate 4,300 of JACQGJ010000052.1, forward strand.
TCAATCGATATCCTCATTGCCCTCGCAAAGATGGGGCAAAAGCAGGTTCAGGTCTCTGGGGACGGCGTTCTCCTGTGCGCAGCCCTGATTGCGGGTGGGCTGGTAGAGGCAGAACGGGGACAAGGGTCACAGCCGTGGCTCGACGCCTACAGGCTTTCCCTGACTCAGCGGGGTGGAGCGTTTGTTGAGGCGTGGAAGGATGGGGATCAAGAACAAGCCCTCAGGTCCATTGCAGGCGGCTAACATGCGGCTGCACCTGACGGGAGCCGCTTCGGACGCATCGCCCGCGTGGCCGCAATGGATTCGCTCAACTTCCGACGAAGCACTTGGCGATACAGGAAGATCAGCGCACTCAGCGCCTGATTCTGAGTGGAGCCCGATACTTTCCCTTGAACAGCCAGATGGGTGAGAAAGGCTTCGATCTCCGGTTCGCCCATCGGCAATGAGTTGCGCCGCCCATGAAATGCCACGAACCGGCGAATCCAGTGAGATAGGCTTGTTCGGTCTTGTGGGAATAGTGTCTGAGACGCGCAACTTCGCGGGCGCGATCAAACAAGAGCTGGCCAGTTTCGATTACCATGAACAGCCTTCCTTTGCGGATGTCGAAACGACATGTCACCGCAATGTGATAATGTCTGGTTTTAGCAAGATAGAAATGTCCGGTATCCTAAGGGCCTCGGAAGGAGGTCCTGGTGAAGGAAGAAAGGACATTTCACTTGAGTGGCAAAGAGATAAGGCGTATGCCGGTGATCCGGAAGGTTATCGAGAAAGAGTTGACGC
>JACQGJ010000683.1 GCA_016199605.1 Armatimonadota bacterium
CTTCAGGAGGAAGATGGAGTAACCGTTGGCCAATCCGGGGAGGATCAAGGCCCAGAAGGTGTTGAGCAGGTTGAACTCGCGGAGCATCAAAAAGGCCGGAATCTGGGTGACCATCGGCGGGAAGGCCATGGTCATCATCAGGAATAGCAGCACTTTGTACGTAAAGGCAGGACGGTACCGGCTGAGGGCATACGCCGCCAGCGGGTTGACGATGAGGGCAGCCAGGATGGCCAGCGAACAGTAGATCGCCGTGTTGCGAAGGCCGCGGCCATGGAGGACGATGTAGTCGAAGACGGTGGAGAAGTTCCGTGTCAGAAACTCCTTGCGCCAAAAACCCGTCTTGTGCGTAAACGTTGTATAGTGCATGTCGCGCTGAGGAGGCAGGATTTCAATCCAGTTCTTGACCTGGATCCCCAAGGCGGCATTTGCTGCTGCCACGGAACGGTACTTTTGCTCGAGGTAATCCCGGAACAGGAAGTCTACGCTGTGAATCCCAATCATCTCAACCGGCAGCTTGTACTCCTTGCCGGTGTCAGGATCATCCCAGCCTTGGACAAACGCGTCCCAGTCCGAAAGGGCCAGTCCTTCATTAGGCGTCTCCTGGAGGATCGGCACCTGATCGTACGAGTTGTAATGCGTTCCATACCGGCGGTTGAAGGAGTCGATCGTACGATACTTGGCCTGCAGGAAACCTCGATAGAGGGGCGCCGCCTCCCGGTCAGCACGAATCCAGAAGAGATTGAGAATCGTCCGAACAAAGGTCTCCCAGTCCTCTCGTTCCTTCCGGGTTCTGCCTGGCCCGGTTGGCACACGACGGTCAAGGTGGATCTCGTCCCAGGACTTGTAGCTGGTGCCGTGGTCTTTGTTGTAGGTATCCAGTTCCTTGGTGTATTGAGTCTTGAGGTAGGAGGTTTTGAAGAACCCCTCCGGGCTGAAGTAGTAACGCGATGCGAGGGGAAGGACTCGCTTGTACTTCCAGAACTCTCGATCGAAGGGCCGACCTCCCGGATGGTTCCGCCGCTGGAGGAAGTCTTCGGACAGAACATAGAACGCGTTCCAGTTGTAATAGTCGGAGTCGAGCTCCCGGTTCATCTTGTCGATGTCCCCGTGGAAACGGTGGATCAATTGCGCCTTGAATTGCCTGAGACGATAGGGGAGCACGGCACGAGTGACCGGAGCGTTGGTCGCCTCAATCATGTAGCAGTGATCGGGCAGGGGGTTCTCGGCTAAAAAGCGCTGCCATTCTTTTACGAGCCGCTGATTCGGCTTTGACGGAGGCTCGACCTGGTCGAAGGCCGGGAAGGCCGTGTTGTAGGCAATGTTCATGGATTCGAGAGATTCGTTAAAGAAGCACTCGATGTATTTCTGATACAACACACGATCCTTGCGGAGGAAACCGGGGATCACGTGGAACTTGGGCGCGTCGACGGCGCTTTTCGTGCTTCCCGAGATCATGAGAAGAAACGGATAGAGCATCGTGACCGATCCGGCGGTGAGGAGCGCGTAGATCGTCCAGATCAATAATCGGGACTTGAGCGACTTTCGACCGATGCGTGAGATGATTGCCATGGTTTACTCCTCGGTTCCCGCTGCCCGGAACTCGACACGGGACAGTATCCGCAACTGATACACCGTGAAACCGATCAGCATGAACCCCAGCATCCACGCCATTGCAGTCGCCGGGCCGAACTTCAAGTACGTGAACGCTTTGTACCAGATGTGCAGATCAGCTACTTCCGTTTGAGACGCGCCTCCCGTCATCACCAGTATGTTTCCCATTGCCCCATACCATCCGCTGATGAAGACGCCCACGAAATTGATGATTATCAAGGCGCGAAGAGTCGGGAACACAACAAAGAGAATCTTGTCGAAGAAGCCCGCGCCGTCGAGGTCAGCGGCTTCGTAGTAATCGTCCGGGATTCCCTTCAAGGCCGCGAGGTAGATCAAACATCCCGGCCCCATTCCGGCCCAGACTATTGGGAGGACGCATCCCAGCATGGCCGTTTTGGGGTCCGACAACCAGTGATACGGCTCGGGGGTCACTGCGAACAATCGTCCGAGCAAGTGGGAAAGACTCTTCACCAATGTTTCGCCTGGGGGAAACAAGATGGGCCTGGCGAGACTGCTACATGCCAGAAACAGTAACGCTCCCATCAGGGCGAACGCCATTCCGTGCGGGATCATCTCGTGCGTCCAGAGCCTTTGTGCAAAGACCAGTGCGATGGTCAACAAGACCAGCCCCATCGCGATGAAGGCAATTGCAGGGATCTTCATCACCAGAGCGTTCAGCGCTCCGGTTTCCGTCGGCTGGTAAAACTGCTTCCAGAGCAGCACGATGACAACTCCTGTCACGACCGCGGGTAGATAGAAGATGATCCGATAGGCCAGAGTACCATAGGGAACTTCTTGGAGCATAATCGCCAGAATGATGGGAGGGAGGAAAGTCAAAGACACGACGTAGAAACTGTAGCGCATGGAATTATGCACCGCGGTCCACCAGTAACGGTCATAGAGAAGGTCACCGAAGTTGTCGATGCCTACCCAGGAAGACTCCCCAATCAGACGATAGTCCATAAAGGCCATCACCGTGCCGCGCAAAAGAGGGACATACTGCCACAGGAAAATGGTGGCAAGGGCTGGAACCAATAGCACGCAAGGCCACAAGTACTTTCCGGAGATCTTCGATCGTTGCTTCCCTCCTTCCTCCGTGGGCGGCGGCGTAAACACCTTGAAGATATACCGGAAACCAAGAGCGAAAGCGACAACGATGGCAGCCAGGACGAAGAGCGCCGTCATCCGCCTGTGCAGCCGTTCCTTTGGTGAGATGATGCCGATCATCTCGTCATTCGCCCGAGCGCACGCGTCTTTGAGCAGATTCTGCATCACTTTGAGCCGGGCAGCGTGATCTTTGGGGAGCTTGTCATTCAACTCCCGCTGCTCCGCTTCCTGGATGGGAAAAGTCATGAGGTCATAGGCGAAGTTGCTGTTGCGACCATAGGGTTCGGGCTTCCCGGTGGCGATGGCTACCTCGAAGGCCTCGCTCCAGCCCTTGGGCGCCAATCGTCTGATCTCAGGATAGCCGAACATGTCGAGGTACTTCGGGTTGACGAAGCGCCCGAGACCGCCTTCGACCATGATGCGAGTTTTGATCCGGACGGCGTCTTCACACTCGTAAAAGCGCATGTATTCCCAGGCGGCATCACGCACGGCGGGGTCTTTGATGTCCGAGAAGAGACCCATCATCCGGCTGTTGAGCTCCCCTCCCCGCTTGCCGGTCGGACCTTCGGGAACCGGGACCAGTCCCGTAACTTCCGGGTTGATCCTGGAGAACACCTTTTCGTCGATGTAGTCGTACATCATCGCGATCTCCCCGCGCTCCCACTTGCCGGCCACAGTGCTGACATCTTTCGTGGAATAACCGCGGCGAATCTTCCCTTTCTTGTCCACCCACTTCTCGGCGCTCAGACGGGTGTAGAAGTCAAGCGCTACTGCGGCCTCCGGCGTGTCGAAGACGCACTTCCACTGATCCGTTTTCTCGTTGTAGGTCATCGCCTCGCCGCCTGCTGACCACAGGAACGTAACCCAGTACCAGGATTCGTGCTTGCTGCGGGTCAGATGGAGTCCATAGATGCCCTCCTCCGGGTCAGTCAGTTTCTTCGCGGCCGTCAGCATATCCTCCCAAGTCCATTCGTTGGTGGGGTACGGAATATGCCTGGCATCGAAGAGGTCCTTGCGGAAGAGCAGTACCTTGCCAAGAGCGCCTCCCCAGGGAATCGCCCACACCTGCTTATCTCCGTCCGGCCCCTTCCGACGGATGACGGGCCACAGCTTCGGGTGAATGCGGAAGTCGATCTCCTCTTTGGTCATCGAGGTCATGTAACCATCTTCCGGCTTGTCCAGGGGATAGAGAAAGCGGTTCTGTATGTAGTTGTCGGATTTGCGGAAGTTGATATACAGCACGTCCGGCGACATGCCACCCGCGATCGCGAGCAGGTCCACCTCGACACCCTCCACCTGGATCCCGGTGAATTTCCTGAGGTCGAGCTCCACGTTGTTCCAGTTGTGAAAGCCGTATTTGCGGGGATTCCTCCGGTACTTCTCCAGGTAGCGTTCGGCGAAGATCCGGGGGAAACGCTTCTTGAAGTCGCTCACCGCGGCGACCTCCCCCCGGTTGAAGGTATCCGGATTGCTGGGGTCGGGAAGACCAAAGACAGTAACGTGGATGATGGTCTTTCCATTCCGCTCATCCACCCAACCCGCATGAGAGATTCCGGCGGTCCCAAGAAGGCCCGCCAACACCAGGCACGACACGCAGCGGCCCAGAAGGCGATTTCTCTTTGTCTGAGATGTGTTCATCCGTTAAGCCTCATTGGTTCTGCTCCAAAGATATATCATCAAACAAGCACCTGGCTCCGCGGCAGCCAAGGATGACCCGGGCCTGCGCCGTGTTGCCGGGTGA
>JACQGJ010000686.1 GCA_016199605.1 Armatimonadota bacterium
GACGCCGCCGTCTTCGCATCCAGGTTTTCGACCAGTACCTTGATGAATCGGAACGAGGATTCAACGCAAACGGTCCGTCTCGCGCTATTCCCGGTAGCACCGCACACTTCGAAGGAGCACACCTCAACTGTGTCGTACCGACTCCCGTCGCTACTCGACCGCACCGCCACGCGCAGTCCCTTTGTTGCGTTCGGAGCGAGGTCCGCAGAAACCGTCAGTGATACCTGGCAGACGTTTCCGACGGCAATCGGCGGACACTGCTCCAGCGCGGTGGTCGTCTGCGGCGCGAGGGTCTCGATTTGCATCACCGGCATCGCCAAACTGAACGGACGAGAGGTGGCCAGCACCTGCACCCCGAGATCCTCGAGGTTGCGCCCCTCCTGCTCCACGTAGCGGAGGGTGTGGAACAGGTAGACAAAGGGAGGTTCGGTCAGCGAATGGACCTCGGCGAAGGCCGCTGCATTCGGGTCGTTCTCGCGGAGGGCGACAGGGTTGCCGGGATGCTTCTTGAAATGGTGACCGTCCTCACTCCAGGCGTACCCCACGCTCTCTTGAGACAGGAGGCGTGTCGGGTGCAGCTTGGCCGCGCCATAGAAGACGTGGAAATAGCCATCACGATAGTTGACTTCCGCCTCCGAGTATCCGCCGTCATCCCACGAGCCCCACTCTCCCGCCGGGAGAACCGGATTCCTCTTATGCGGTGTATAGGGACCCTCGGGGCGTTCGGCGACGGCCAGGGACAGCGGCCCGTAATCCGGTCCTGTAGCGCCGATGGGATGTTCGGTGTAGAGCATGTAGCGTCCGTCCTTCAGCACTACCCCGCCGACGTATCCGAAGTTCTCGAGCATCGGATTGCTTTCATGCTTCGTCCAAGGCCCCACCGGACCGGGCGCGGAGGCCAACCCGATACTCCAACCGGCCTCCTCCCCTTTGCCGGAGTACCACATCAGGTACCGGTCCACGCCCTGCTTCATCACCGAGGCGCACGCGACGTGCCGACTGTCCCAACTGCCCTTCGCCCCGACTCGTAGCACAGGATTGCCTTCAATCTTCTTCCACGGTCCCAGTGGATGCGGCGCGGTCGCAACACCCACCTGGTACCCACCCGGAGGCTCGTTCTGGTCCTTCGGCGTGCCGTGATAGTATAGGTAGTAGACGTCGAAGTCTTTGAAGATATCGCAGCTTTCGATGCAACCCTCGTCCCACTCGCCTTCTGCGCCGCAAACGAGGATGGGATTGGGTCCGGGAATCTGGATGAACTGCTGAAACATGGGAGGATCCTTCCCTCAAGTGGAATCCGTTGGATTGAGCACTCGGTCCTGCAATCAAATGAACGGCGGCGGCGCGCCCATTTACATCAACCGGAGCACGTAGCACCCACCATCCGCCCGGGCTGGTAGCCAGAGCTTCCGTCCCTCCCGTATAGGATTCTCCGCATCAGAACATTCTCCTCCCAATTCCCCCTGTGACATGAGGAGATGAAGAATCTCCGAGACCAGCTACGGTATAACCTTCAGCTTGAAACCCTCCAGTGGCAGGCCCGTTATCTCGGCGGCTGGCGCCGAGGCCCCAACTTCACATTCAAACTGAGCGTTGTTTATCCCGAAGGACGGATTGTGAAGAATGAAAGTTTGCCTTTGGGACCTGACCCCCGGTAATGTGAAGCTGACCGGCAAAGACCGGCGACTGAACCGCGTCTCGCCTGGTAGTTGTACCTGCACAAAGTGCTTGCCTGCGGCGGCGATCTGTACCGTGCGGCTCACCGTCAGTGCTCGGAGGACGAGGTGCTGTCCCTTACCTGCCTCCTTCCACGCGACCGCCTCCAGCCCGTCAGCCGGCGCCCACACGCGGAGGAGGACCGGTGGAGATGAGGGACTTACCTGTTTCCCCTCCAACGTGGGGTTGGACAACTGGGTCGGGAAGAACCGACCTTCTTTTATCCGAGCCTGCACCTCGGCAGTCTCCACGGAAAGGCTTGGCTGACGGAAGAGCTCAGGCGAATAGAGGACCGTGCCCGGAGCGTCGGCATAGAACGCCGGCGCGACCCAGCGATGGGACCCAACCTTGCAGATGGCGCGGCCTCCATGCCAGGCCCCGGACAGTCCGTAGTCAGGCTGGTCTCCCGCGGCAAACGCTCTCGCTTCGTCGTTCTGAGTGGGATACCAAAAGAGGGTATCAGGCCGCCGGTTTGCCCACCGGTCCTGCTCACTGCGGGCTGCTTTCCCGAAAGTGGCCAGCCATTCCAGTTGGCGAGGATCGTTAGCCAACTCGAAGGTGGTCCACTGCTTATCACCGTCTGAACCCGCAAGGCTCAAACCAAACATGAAGATACCCCTCGCTCCAAGGCCGAGCAGGAGGTTCAGGTCCGAATACATTTGCTCGCGCGTTCGATAGGCGATGTGCCGGTTCTCCCAGTGAGTGCAGTTGTATTCTGTGGCCAGACACCACATCGGACGGCCCGCCTGCGCGATATCGGCGTAGGTCGCCGCTCCGTTGAAGTACCCCAACTCCTCTCCGGTTCCGTAGCTCTCCATTCCGAGCCCGTCGAGCCCGCCCGTCTTCTGCCGATTGATCCAGATTCGAGTTGAATCGTGATGTCGTTTCGCCACAAGAGGAACGTCGCACACCCTCTTAATCTCATCGCACAAGAGGTTGAGCCGACGTCGAAAGGAGACCTCACGAGCTTCGCACAAATCATTCCACATTCGACTCGTGGTCAGGTCCACCTGGACGGTTTGGGCCGTGACGTCGTCGAAGGCATAGCCAATCCGGGACCAAGTGCTATCCTTGCCACCCGCTACGAGCGGGACGAGGCGCGCGCACTGGTCGAAGGAGGTCACTCGCGAGGCAGGTAACCCCCAAGACCGTGCAAGGGTCTCCGCCTTGCGATACCTCGTGCGGAGGAACTCGGAGAACTCCTTTCTCCAGACCTCACCTGTAGGGGCGAAGTAACGCGGTGGACAGTATTCGTTGCCAATGGGGTCGAGGAGAAAGCGAAAGCGCGGCCCCAACTGCAACTGCTTGAGGTACTCGATCACGCGTCGGCTGTTCTCCTCGGAGATCCATCCAATCTTGCCTTCGGGGACAATCTTCACGACAGCGCCGCCAGGAGGGCAGACGCCCACTGGCACCTCGAAGCGACCTGCTTTGGCAACCACAACACCCGAGTCCAACAGGCGACCATCGCCTGCGGCGACCACAACGAAGCGGCCGCCGTGCCGTCCGGCAGACTCCATGCTCGCCGTGCCGGTTCCGGCAACCCGGGTCGTGAGCAGATTTGGCTGGATTTCGTACCCCGGCATTTCTCCGGCGGGTGGAAGCCCGAGCTGCAGGCCGTAGTGAAACCCCAACTCCTCCAACAGATCAACGATTCGCTGCATCGCCGGTGGACTGACCAGACCTGGAGGATTGAGATAGAGGTCTTCCACGCCGTGGTCACGTATCATCCTGAGGAGGGCTTTGTCGCGGTTGAAAGACTCCTCCGCCTGACCGAAGAAGTAGCGGGGACAATACATTCCGCCAAAGGGAAGATAGGGCTTGCCCTCCCAGACCAGGACCTTGGACGGCGTGATGTACCACGGATGCCGGACATTGTCACGATCGATAAAAGTCCCCGCGCAGGCGCTCAACTCGGCGAGCATCACGCAGGCGTAAGCGATCAGGTGGAGGCAGGTCGCATGGAAAGGGGATTTCATATTCTGATACCTCTATTCGACACGAAGGAGCAAATGCTCGAAAGCGGGGATGTCGAGGTACACCTTCCCCGCCTCCAATCTCACCGCCTTGCCACTGAGCAGTTCAGTGGATTTTGCTCCATCGGGTATGTGCAGTTTCTCACTGGCAGTAAAATCCACAAAACCGGAAACCTGGTTGGCCGATGGATTGGCAATGGCGCACACCATCGCGCCATCCTTGCGGCGGTAGAGGCTGACTTTAAGACCCTTTGGCTCACACTTCACAAGTTTCTCGGTCTCCCAGCAGGGGATCCACTCGCACCGGTCAGCCCCGAACTCTGCCAACAACCGGTGCTTCGTCATCTCCTCGACGCCCTCCGGACACATCGGCGATTCGAGCAGCACATTGATGGCGACGCCGTGCAGGTCGGCCCACGCTGCGCCTCGTTTATACCAGTAAGGCTTGACTCCGCGCAAGTGCGGCCATGCGTTCTGGAAGCAAAGCACCATCGGGACACCCGTGTTGCGCCCGGTGTAAACCGCCCGCGCCACGTCGGCCGGGATACGGTCCTCAATCGTCTGCCAGTCGGTGTTGAGGAACCCCACGTGCTCACCGAGGTAGGTGTTCGACACGAATCCCATCGTCGGTGGCACGACGCCGAGGTGAGCGAAAACTACGCCGCCTTCTTGCACGAAGAGGTTGTTGATTCGCTTGGCAAACTCGCGGAGACGACGGAGGGGAACGGTGGGGAGCCGGTTGCCTTTCTCATCAACATACCCGCAGCCAAAGGCAGGATTGTCGCTGGCGCTCAAGGATAGCGTGCCATCGAGATACACCCCATCGATGCCAATCGCTTCCTTCAGTCGCTTGAAATGATGCAGGAGATACTCCTGGTACGGCCCTCCGTAACTGACCCAGTAGGTGTTCTGCTGCTGCGGGGCGTAGAAGTTGGCGCTCTGGTTCACGAGGGCCTTGCACTCGTCTATCATGTCCTTGTGCTCGGGCGCGTCAGCTATCTCGAAGCCGAAGTACAGAATCACTTTCAACCCGAGGCGACGGCATTCCTCGACGATCTTCTTTAACTCCGGCTCGCGCTTCGACCCTCCTCCGTTCTGCACGTGGCACCAATGCTCGAAGAAGATAAGCGTCTTGCCGCCTGACTTCTTGAACTCCTCCAACGATTCGGCGCTCTGCCCGAAAGTCAAGCCATTCGCGACCCGAACGCCGTTCTCCTGCCAGTCGGGATTGTACGGGCGCACCGGCGTCGCCTGCAAAGAGAAATGATAGCTGCGTTCCCGGTCGAAGCCCTCGGGCGACTGGAAGAGGTTCAGACGTACCAGTGTATCCTTGCCCCGTCTCACGACCTCGACAGCTTTCCCTTCTGGCGCTGTCCAACCTTCGGTGGACTCACAGCAAAAGAACAGCCCGGCCTTGTAATTGCAGATCCAGAGAGAGTTCACCGGGCCCATGGCAACGCCCGAGTCGGGGATCGCCCCGGCGACATCACGGTTGCCAGCCTTCGGCAGAGGCTGGAGGTACCGAGCAGTGGAGTTCTCCAGCGGAATCTCCACGGCTAACCCCTCCACCTTCTTCTTCGGCTTCACGCGGAGCTCGAAGGACATGAACCCATCGAACTCAAGGGACCCTTTCATTGCAAGACGACACAAGGAGGAATCCGCCGCCGACTCAAACTCGGCGACGTCCCCTGTTCGACTCAATCGCACCTTTACGGGTCCCTTCGCCCTTGCGATCCCGACTCGCTGGCTCCCTGAACTGACCACGAGCCGAATCCCGCCGTGGAGAATCCTCTGTCCGCTTGAGGTGATGGCGACAGGCATCAACGCATCCCCCAGGTCGTAGGTCCTTCCCCAGCAGGACAACGCAGTTCCGTTTGCTCGAACAGGCGTCCACGGCTTCAGCACCTTGCCGTGCAGCGAGCCCGCGTCAGTGTCCGCCCAGGGAGGTCGTTCGGGCAGCGTAAACTCGGCGACGTCCTCGACGGTGGCATTCCCGTCTTCACTCATGGTGGAAGCGACGACCTTATAGCTCTCTCCGTTCTTCAGTTTGTCCAGCGACAGCCTCTTCTCGACGGGCAGCTTCGCAGCAAGCGACTGGTTCATCTCACGGAGAATAGCCCCCTTTGCATCGAAGAGGGTCACTTTCAGACCGGCAGGAAGCGCCTTCGGCTTTCCCATGTCGTGAACCGTCACGACGAGGCCCGCGCTGCCGGCGACCGGATACTTCAAGACGCGGACTTCAAGAGAGCGGGAGACCTTCACCGGCTTGACGTCCACATTCAGCACTCGTCCTCCGGTGTCGGCAAGGAGGACTTTTGCAAGGTAGTCGCCGGGTCGGACACCCTCCAACGTGGTCAGCCATTCGCCTCCCTTGTCGATGCGACTCGCGGTTTGGGCGACCGCAGTTCTTCCTTCCTCGTCGAAGTTGGCGATGACGTTGCCCAGCATGACCTGCTTCGCCGGCCCCCCCGACTCAGGGAGCAGAAGCAGGCGCACGTTCCCTGGCGTGGCCAGATTCCCTGACACCCGCAAGCTTGACATGTCGAGGGCGAACCTGCCGAGGGCATGCGCCGGAATATCGATCCCCCCAAACTGAATCGTCCCAAAATCGCCCTGATGATGGTGACCAACACCGACCGGGCTCCATAGAAAGCCACGGTAGTTATAGCCCATCAGGTAGGCGGCGAAGTTGGCTTCCCATTGGTCGCCTGCCTTAGGGCTCGATCCGAAGTTGCTGAAAGGAATCCGAAACGTTGCCGACCAGTTGTTGCCCTCGGTCTTCACCGCACCCTCCCACAGCGCGTTCCAGCCGAAGTCGAAGCCGAGGGCGTCGTCGCGTTGACCGACGCAATTCAGCTTGAACTGCACCGGCTGGCCTTTCGCCTGCACAAAGTCAGGAGCTTTGAAGCAGACCTCCACCGCATCGTCACGCTCCAAGCCATCGTCACCTTTCGTGGTCGTGATCGCTACCGGCTTTCGGAATCCCGACACCTTGAAGCCAACGTACAGCGCTGAGTCATCCCAGAGCAACCCGACACGCATGTCGATCTTGGGACTGATTTCCTTCGCATTGAGATACACCGGGTTGCCTACCCACGCAGCCTTCTCCCAGGTTCCGCCTGAGGGACTCCCGTCAAGGACGGGAGGCGTGGGAGTTTTGGGGATGAGCACGAAAGGATGGAGGGGTGATCTTGCGGAAGCGGCTATCACTGGCCTTTCCCCTTTGGGCGGCTGGGGTGCGTTCGCAGGGTCAAAGTCTGGGCGGGCGATGGTCGAGAATCGCAGTTCATCGATCCACCCGTCGAGGTCCGAGGCTCGCTCCTTCGTCCACGCGCACGCTCCGAGGATAAACCCTTTCTGCTTCAGTTCTCCGCGGGCCGGCGCTTGCCCTTGCAGCCGACCATCGACATAAAGCCTCACCTCGCTGCCGTCATACGTGCCTGCAAGATGATACCAACGATCAGGCGCAGGCATGATCTTTCCCTTCTCAGTCGCAACGCCCACCCATCCCGTCGGGGGCTGCACACCAAACTCAAGGGCGTTCCGGTCAACGCTGTATCTGAAGTAGCAATCGCCGCTGCTGAGGAGGTACATATCTCGACCAAACGGCCCGTCGCTCTTCAGCTTGAACCAGAAGTCGATAGAGAAGTTGGTCGGCTCCCGCCCAGCTTCGGGCAATGTCACGGAGGCCGGCGTGTCGGTGTCCTTGCGAGGCTTGATCCGCAGAGCGCCAGCAAAGCGACCCTCCGCCTCGACGGTCGTCGTGCTGCCTTGAACGATCCGCGTCCCCTTCCCAGTCTCCTCAGTGAGGTCGTTGCCAGAGTCGAAGTGGAAAAGCGCGGAAGTGAATTGGTCGGGGTGCGGCGCTTCATCCTGGGCTGCAACACTGATCCCCAACGCTGCCGTCAGGCAGATCAGCCAGCCAACGGAAAGCGCTGGTCCTGCCGCACGGGGCGGGGAGATATACACGGGTATTCTGCTCACGGTTGGCTCTCTCCTGAGTGCGCCTGAGTGTTCGGTAAGCC